>JBFMDG010000047.1:0-18857 GCA_040754135.1 Verrucomicrobiota bacterium | reverse complement strand
ATCCTTTTCTCATCGAAGCCAACTTCAATGGGCGCGATGAAATTCTCGCGCCTTACCCACGAACGCCGGAAATCATTCGCGTGCACCTGCAAGAGTATTACGCCATCATCACGCACCTGGACCGGGAGCTGGGACGCATTCTGGATGCGCTCGAGGCCAGTGGGAAAGCGGACAATACCATCGTCATCTTCACCTCCGATCAGGGACTGGCGGTGGGCCAGCACGGATTGCTCGGCAAACAAAATCTTTATGAGCATTCATTGCGCATGCCGTTCATCATGGCCGGACCGGGCATTCCAAAAGGCAAACGGAATGCCGCACTTTTTTACATGCAGAGCCTATTCGCCACCACCTGTGAAATGGCCGGCGTGCCGGTGCCTGAGTCCGTTCAGTTCCCGAGCATCGTCCCGCTCATCACCGGCGAGAAGCGGCAAATGCACGAGGCGATCTATGCCGCATACCTGGACCGGCAACGCGCGATTCGAACCGAACGCTGGAAATTGATCCGCACACCGCACGCCGGCCAGACGCAACTGTTTGATTTGAGACGTGACCCCTGGGAAACGCGCAACCTTGCCTCCGATCCGAACCATGCCAACACCCTCGCGACACTCGAAACCAAGCTCCGCGAACTGATGACCGAGTTCAAAGATCCTTTGGCCCCGGAGAAAGTTTTCGGACACCGCTCCGAATCCATTCAAGCGTTCCACTGGCCGGCACCTGAGAGATGATGCCGATGCACTCCCGAATTCTATTCATGCTTTTTGCGGTTGCGTCCACCTTGCTGGCCCGGGCGTGGGATGAAACGGCATTTGCAAGAAGTCATTCTGCCCTGGGTCTGGGCGCAAATGCGGGAGCGTATCCGCAGCCATATTCGACGAAGCGCGCAACCGAAAAGAAACGCCCGCCGAACATTCTGTTCATTCTCGCCGATGACATGGGATTTTCCGATGCGGGTTGTTACGGAGGAGAAATTGCCACACCGAATCTCGATCGCCTCGCGGCGAACGGGCTGCGTTTCACGCAATTTTATAATACGGCGCGATGCTGGCCGACGCGCGCGGCTTTGCTCACGGGGTATTATCCGCAGCAAATCCGCATGGACCCGCCGCGCGGGCGTCTGCCCGAGTGGGCGCGGCTGTTGCCGCATTACTTGAAGCCGCTCGGCTATCGCAGTTATCACTCCGGCAAATGGCACGTGAATGGCGCGCCAAAAACTTTGGCCGATGGCGCGTTTGATCGGTCTTACCGGCTCGAGGATCATGACCGCAATTTTCATCCGGCCAACCTTTGGCTCGATGATGTTCGGCTGCCGCCAATGCCGAAGGAGACGAATTATTACACGACGGTCGCCTTTGCGGATTTCCTGATCGACTGTTTGAAAGATCACGCGGCGAATTTTTCTGATCGGCCGTTCTTCGGTTATTTGGCGTTCACGGTTCCGCATTTTCCGCTGCATGCGTTGCCCGAAGACATCGCGCGTTACCGTGAAAAATACCTGGAGGGATGGGATGAGATCCGGCGCCAGCGTCACCAACGCCTGTTGAAGTTGGGGATCGTCGAATGCGCTCTGAGTGCCCGGGAACCGGATCAACGGCCTCATTGGAATCTTTCGGAGGCCAAACTGCAGGAGCAGATCAGCCCGCATGAAGTCGCCCAGGCCGTGGCCTGGAATGATTTGTCCCCCGAACAAAAGTCGTTTCAAGCGGCGAAAATGGCCATTCACGCCGCGATGATTGATCGCATGGACCAGGAGATCGGCCGCGTGCTTGCCCAGCTCAAATCCATGGGCGCGCTCGAAAACACCATCGTCATGTTCGCCTCCGACAATGGAGCCAGCGCCGAGTTTCTGAATCGTGGCGACAAGCACAATCCCGCAGCCGCGCCAGGATCGGCGGGCACCTTTCTCTGTCTCGGCCCGGGTTGGTCCACGGCCGCAAACACGCCATTTCGGCTTCACAAATCCTGGGTCCACGAAGGCGGCATCGCGACGCCGTTCATTGTGCATTGGCCGAAAGGCATCGCCGCCAAAGGCAAATTGCGTCATGCACCGGGGCATGTCATTGACGTAGTGCCGACATTGCTGGAATTGACAGGCGCTGTGGGTTCCGAGGCTTCGAGTTCGAATGGTCAGCCGCCATTAGCCGGACGCAGTCTTGTGCCCGCATTCAGGAAGGATGCGCCATTGCCGCGCGATTTTCTTTTTTTCCATCACGATCACAATCGGGCGCTGCGGATGGGCGATTGGAAATTGGTTGCGAAACGGCCGAACACAAATGATTTCGCGCTTTACAATCTGAAACGCGATCGAAGCGAACAGAAAGATCTGGCAGCGAAATATCCCGAGCGCACCGCGACCATGGCGCGGCGCTGGCAGGAAATCGAGGCGCACTTCCGAAAAATGGCCGCTCCACCTTCCGGAAAATAATTTCCGCCATTTGAATTCTGCGCGACGTGGCGTGGCAGTAAAAACGGATCACCCCCACTCGAGGTGGGCGATCGAGTGAGGGCGATTTAGAGAACGCCGTTTCAGCGATCTCTGGTTGGGTTTGATTCGGTTTGATTAAGGATTGACCACCGCGCGGAAAAACTCCGTTCCAGAAGGTTTGGGTAGTTTTGCCACGACCTTGCCCGCAGCTCCGGCTGAGAATGTGGCTGCTACCGATTGCCATTGGGCGGGCGCAATGCCCGAACTGCGTTCCAGCGCATGTTTGGCGAGATCGGCCTGCGAGTTGATCGTGATCTCCACGTCATTCCCGGACAGGGCAATTCTTTCGATGGTGAGCGGCACCGTCGCGCCCGCCAAAGTCAAAACGCCATAGGTGTGTTCCATGTGCGATCGGCCGCTCCAGCCAATCTGGCCTTTGCGCCCTTTGTTCAAATTGCCGTCATCATCGTTCATGTCGATGTGGAATCCGAGCGAAGCGCCGTCGGCCGGGTTGAACAGGGACGTTTTCAGGACTTTGAATTCCGTCGCGTAACCGTTCTGCACGATTTTGTTGGCGGCGAACCAGTCGGTGTTAAGAATGGGACCATTCGCTTCGGCTGTGCGGACGGCTCCATTGGCGGTGAACACATATTGGCCTTCGAAAGCGCCCGAGCCGCGCGCCAGGTCGTTTGAATCATCGGCATCAAAATAAATCTCCACACTGTCATCATCCCAGGTGTTGCCATTGAGCGAACCGGGATCGGCGTTGTCATTCATGATTTTGTCATCGACCGCCAGAATGGCCACGTAAACAGCATCGTTATCATGCACCACCCAGGCGGAGAATCCGTTATCGCCCACCGGAAAATTATCGTCCCCTTCGCGCAAGTCATACGTGCCGGTGTGCGGATTGACGACGATCTCCTGTGCGCCGGGGTACTCGGATGGGTTGATGGTTCCATCGACGACAGGGGCCTGATTGACTTTGGGGGCCGTGTAGGATTTGCCTCCGATAATCAAATTGCCGTAGCCGGATTCGGTGTGCGGTTTGCCTGACCACATCAATTGCCGTTCGAGATTGCCACCGTCATCATCATCATTGACCGCGACGCTGAACCCGATGATGTCGCCGAATTTCGGATTGCCGATTTTGCTCAGGGAAATGCGGAACTCGGCGTCATACCCGCTGCCGTCTTCGCGTCGAGTGGTTTTGGCGAACCAGGCGGCGTTCTCGCCGTATCCCGGATTGCCCGCCTCGGCTTCGCGATAGGCATTGTTGATCGTGATCACGAATTGTCCGCCCGTGTTGACGATGTCCGGATTCGTGCCGGTGGTATCGCGCGTTTCGAAATTGCTGTTGTCTCCATCGATGAACACTTCGACGCTGTCGTCCAACCACGTTGTGCCATTCGCCGAATCCGGCGCCGCGCTGTCATCCACCAACGCGTCGTCATCGACCCGCACCGCGATATAAAGGTTCTGATCGTCATATCCGACGAAAATGGCATAAGCGAGATCGGTCAGGCTGAAGGGAGGACTTCCTGCGCCATCGCCGATGGCTCCACCACGAATGTTGTCTTCAACGACGAAATTGCCGTCATCACCCACCCGATCGTCGAATCGCACCTGCCAGAACCAGCCTTTGGCGCCCGATTTGGGATGATAACCGCCAAAGGCCCACTCCGATTGATCGACAATGCCGTCGATGACCGGCGGTTCGGGCATGCGAAAGGCGATTTGAGTTTTGGTTTCGTCCAGAGTGGTCCGGTCCGCCATGACAGAAGATGCCGCTAACAAGCATGAGATAAGGATAGCAACACGCATTTTGACCTCAACAGGGTTGGTTGTTTGTTTCGGACTTGGAACGGTGGGCGAACCAAGTGTTTCGCCTTAGCGAGTGGGGAGCTAAAGCGCGTTCCTTTTAATCTTTTTCCACGGTGAGGGTCAATGGATTTGTTGAAGCATCGAAGCATCATTTGTTGACGAATCATCCGATCGCCGATCATCACTGATCACTGATCACTGATCACTGAATGGCGTTAAACCACTTTGTTTACGTCCATCCTCCATTCATCCCGCCCAATCCCTCGATTTCAGGTCTCTCGATCTATCTCGATTTTCAGCGCTTCTGACTTGGACTCGGCCGTAAATCCTTTTACCTTCGAAATCCGCAAACGATCCGGCCATGCGCTCACAAACCTGGCAAGCTGTGTTTCGTCAATCTCCGGGTGGAGCACGAGCGAAAGCGACCGTGCTGATTTGGGCGGCGCTCATTCTTGCTGGCCGGACAGATTCTGTTCCGGGAGAATTCCTCGAATCGAAGCCGCTGCCTGGTGCGTCGGCGGTGACAACGAACACTTTGTTTGCACGCGTGTTCGCACAAGAGATGGGGATCGATCTGATCCATAAACTTCCTGCCAACGTCACGCTTGAAGCTTTGCAAGATCAACGCTCCGGTTCCGGCGTGTGCGCGGGCGATTATGACGATGACGGCTGGCCGGATCTTTATTTCAGCAATTACGATCGCGGCAACCGACTTTATCGCAATCTCGGCCATGGGCGTTTTGCGGATGTCACCGCCGCGGCGGGTGTCACTGGCGAAGGCCGCTGGTGCGGCGGCGTGAGTTTTGTGGATATCGATCAAGATGGCGATCTCGACCTGTTTGTCTGCGCTTTCAATGCTCCGAACCTGCTTTATGTAAATCAGGGCAATGGAACGTTCCGCGAAGAAGCCGCGCGTTT
The DNA here is from genome assembly GCA_040754135.1 of Verrucomicrobiota bacterium. Taxonomy (GTDB): domain Bacteria; phylum Verrucomicrobiota; class Verrucomicrobiia; order Limisphaerales; family SIBE01; genus JBFMDG01. Next base: position 13,687 of record JBFMDG010000047.1, on the reverse strand, counting down.
CGGACTGAACTTTGCCGGAGCCAGCGTGATGATGTCGTTTGCCGATATCGATCGAGACGGCGACCTCGACGGGTATCTGGTGACGGCGCGACTGGCGCTCGATCGTTCGCATGGTTTGCCAAAATCCGCACGCGATGCATTGCAACGCGGCTTGATTCGTTTGGGGCGTAATGGCGAGATTCAAATTCCCCCGGCGTATGAAGAGCTTTTCGCCACCTTGCAGAAACCGAACGGACGCTCCGAACTGATCATTGCCGGCCAGCGCGATCTGTTCTATCGCAACAACGGCCAGGGCAAATTCGAGGAAGTGAGCACCGCGTTTGGAATCGACGGACGCGACATTGGCCTGGCCGCCACCTGGTGGGATTTTGATGACGACGGTTTTCCCGATCTGTATGTCAGCAACGACTACAAGGGTCCGGATCGGCTCTATCACAACCGCGGCGGCGCGCGCTTCGAGGAAGTGACTCGCTCGGCATTGCCGGCCATTCCCTACGCATCGATGGGCAGCGATCTTGCGGATGTGAACAACGATGGGCGTTTCGATTTTCTGGCCACCGACATGGCCGGCTCGACGCGCGCACGCGAGGTGATGAATTACAGCGATCTCGGGCGCGATCTCTGGTTTCTTCAGTCGATGGAGCCGCGCCAATATCGCCGCAACATGTTGTTCGTGAATTCGGGCAGCGCTCGATTTTTCGAGGCGGCTTATTTAACCGGCCTCGCCGCCACCGATTGGACCTGGTCGCCGCGGTTTGGGGATTTGGACAACGACGGTTTGATCGATGTGATCATTGCCAATGGGATGTCGCGCGATTTTGTGAATCGCGACATTGCCAACCAGGCGGAGATTGGCGGCGAATCGCGCTGGCTGAGTTCAGCGCCATTGCTCGAAAGCAATCGCGCATTTCGCAATCTGGGCGATCTGCAATTCCAAGAAGTCTCCCGACACTGGGGACTCGATCTCGTCTCCGCGAGTTACGGCGCAACGCTCGCCGATCTGGATCGGGACGGCGACCTCGATCTGGTGGTCACAAATTTCGAAGAGGCGCCGGGATTTTTTCTCAACCAATCCCACGACAAGACGAGCGTCCTCATTCGCCTGAAAGGAAGGCAAAGCAACAGCTTCGGTGTCGGCGCAAAACTTGTCGCGCACATCGGCGCGCAAACGCAGGCCCGTTATTTGACTTTGGCGCGCGGCTTTATGTCCGCCGATGAACCCATCGCCCATTTCGGTTGCGGCACCGCGCCAAAGATCGACCGTCTGATCGTGCATTGGCCGAACGGAACGATGCAGCAATTCGAGTCGCTGGAAACAGGAAGATTTTACACCGTGACCGAACCTCCAGAATCGACGCCGCCTGCTTCGCCGGTCATCTCAACGCCGGCGCTTTTTGCAGCCTCCACCGTGTTGACGGGCATCCGCCATCGCGAGCAACCGTTTGACGATTTTGAACGCGAGCCGCTTTTGCCCTTTAAACTTTCGCAATCAGGACCCGGCCTCGCTGTGGCCGATGTGAATGGCGATCGGCTCGATGATTTTTATTTGTCGGGCGCAGCCGGTTTTGCCGGGATGCTCTTCCTCGCGCAGGAACACGGCGCGTTTGCACGCCGGCCCCAATCGGCGTTCGACAAGGACCGCGACTGTGAAGATCTCGGCGCATTGCTTTTCGACGTCGATTCGGATGGCGACCTGGATTTGTATGTTGTCAGCGGCGGCGTGGAGTGTGATCGGGAATCCGAATGGCTCGAAGATCGATTGTATTTGAACAACGGCCGCGGCGATTTCACGCGCGCGGATTCAGGTGTGTTGCCGAAAGAACGCCAGGCAGGGAGCGCCGTGTGTGCCGCCGATTTCGATCGTGACGGCGATTTGGATTTATTTGTGGGCGGACGATGCGTTCCGGGTCGTTATCCGGAAACACCACCGAGCATCTTGCTGCGAAATGACGGGGGCCTTTTCACCCATGCGACGCAAGATCTCGCGCCGGAACTGATGGCCGCGGGTCTCGTCACGAGCGCGCTTTGGACCGATGCCAATGGCGACGGCTGGGTCGATCTGCTCGTCGCTTGTGAGTGGGGTCCGATTCGCTTGTTTCAAAATGAAAATGGGCGGTTGCGCGAAACCACCAAAGAATCTGGCCTGGCGCAGATCACCGGATTGTGGAGTTCGCTTGCCGCCGGGGATTTCGATGGCGATGGCGACCTGGATTATGTGGCCGGCAATCTGGGCTTGAACACGCGCTATGAAGCTTCGCCCCATCGGCCGGTGACGCTTTTCTGGGGCGATTTTGAAAACCGCGGCCAGGTGGATTTGCTCGAGGGCATTTATGAAGGCGATCGGTTGTTTCCCATGCGCGGGAAAACCACGCTCGCCGAAACGTTGCCATCGCTCATGGAACGCATTGGAACTTTTGCCGAGTTTGGCCGGACGACCGTGCCGGATCTGCTCGGAACAACTTTGTTGAAAAGCGCGCACCGGCTTGAAGCGGGCCGGCTTGAAGCGGGCATTTTTCAAAATGATGGAACCGGCCGGTTCGAATTCAAAGCGCTGCCGCGGCTTGCGCAGATTGCTCCCGTGTATGGATTGGCCATTGAAGATTTCGACGGTGATGGTTTTCTCGATCTTTTTCTTGCCCAGAATTTTTCAGGCGCACGTCCCGAAACAGGAAAGTTCAACGGGGGATTTGGGTTGCTCTTGCGGAGCGTTGGCCGCGAAACCATGGAACCGGAATTGCCGGGGGCAAGCGGCCTGCAAATTCCGGGAGACGCTCGCGCCTGTGCGAGCACCGATTTGAACCGCGACGGGGCCCCGGACTTGATGGTTGCCATCAACGACGGACCGCTTCACGGTTTCGTAAACACCGCCACGAATTCAGGGCGCCGGCTGCGGCTCACTTTGAGAGGACGCAAAGGCAATCCTCAGGCCGTCGGTGCTTTCGTGCGCGTTCTGGATACAAAAGGTTCCGCGCAAGTGGCGGAAGTGCACGCCGGCGGTGGATTCCTTTCGCAAAACTCCGGCGCCATCTCAATTCCAATGACTCAGGACAAAACCTGGCGCGAGATCATCATTCGTTGGCCGGACGGAACAAAGTCCATCCACTCGCCAAAACCGACGGAAACCCATTTAGAAATTTACCAACCGCAACCGGACGCAACGCGGCGCTGATCAAGACGCCAAGCCCCGGCGAAAATGCGAGCGTCAGTCTGAAAAGCGCAACCGCCCCATCGTCCCATCACTTCGCGCCCGCTGGCAACACCTTCACCGTGAGGGCAGATGCGGCATTGGCCGAGCGATACACGCGATGGGTTGCTTTGCGAAAATCCTCGGGTCGCGCCGTTGGGATGTTGACAAACGTTTGCGGGTTTCGATCCACCAAGGGGAACCAACTGCTCTGAATGTGCACCATGATGCGGTGACCGCGGCGAAAGGTGTGGAAAATGTCAGGGATGACAAATTCGATTTTGGCCATTTCGCCGGGCTTGAACGGTTCCGGATTCTCGAAGCTGTTCCGGAACTTTCCGCGGAACACATCGCCGCGGACGAGTTGCTGGTAACCTCCCATTCGCACCCGCGCCGGATTCGGGTTCGGATCTGGAAAATCGCCGTGATAGACATCGATCAATTTCACCACCCAATCGGCATCGGTGCCCGTCGTGGAAACGTAAAGCGTCGCTTTCAACGGTCCGGACATCGTCAGATCTTCTTCCAACGGCTCCGTTTCATAGACGAGGACATCGGTCCTCGACGCGGCAAACCGCTGGTCGTGCACCGGATAGGACCGAGGATAGCCCGTGCTCATTTCCATCGTGTAGGGCACCGGCTTGGCTGGATCACTCACATATTCATCGAATGCTTCCGATTCGCCCGGCGGTTCAAACGCAAGAGCGCCATTCGACCGGAGAAAGAGCGATCGGTCGATCGCCTGTTTGGGCGGCCAGGCTTCAAATCTTCTCCATTGGTGCCGGCCGGTTTCGAACATGTAAGCCTCGACCGGCGTGTAGTTGGTGTCGCCTTTTAAGAAATGCCGGAAGAATGGAACCTCGATTTTTTCGCGATAGAATTCGGAAGTCTTCGCCCGAAAATCAATGTCCCCGAGTTTGTCCCCTTCGCCCCTTCCCCAATCGCCATGCGCCCAAGGACCCATCACCAGCACATTGGTAATGCCGGGATTCAAACGCTCCGTCCAACGATACGTCTCCAGCGGCCCAAACAAATCTTCGGCATCGAACCAGCCGCCTACAGTCATGACGGCGCAGCGAATATTTTTCAAATGCGGCCGGATATTGCGCGCTTTCCAATAAGCGTCGTAGGTCGAGTGTTTCAGGAACTCGGTCCATTCCGGCGAACGGCCTTTCAACAACACCGTGTCTGAATTGGCCAGCGGACCCATGCGCAGAAAAAAATCGTAACCATCGGGAGTTTTGTAATTAAACGGGCGGGTCTCCTCGCGCAATGGATCCTCCACCTTCTGCCCGAAATAATAAAAGAAGCCAAAATTCTGCGAGAGAAAAAATGCGCCGTTATGATGCAAGTCATCCCCGATGAACCAATCGGTAATCGGCGCTTGCGGCGACGCGGCTTTGAGCGCCGGATGGGAATCGATCATGCCCATTGCGGTGTAAAAGCCGGGATAGGAGATGCCAAACATGCCGACTTTGCCATTGTTGTTGGGCACCTGCTTAATCAACCACTCGATCGTGTCGTAGGTGTCCGAGTTCTCGTCGATCTCCTTCGGTCCTTTGCCGGGATTGAACGGGCGCACATGTTCATACTCGCCTTCCGACCCGTAGCGTCCGCGCACATCCTGCGTCACCATGATGAATCGATCCTTGGCCAGCGCGAGAAATGAACCGCTGATGTCGTTGTAATTGTCCGCCCCGTACGGTTTGAGGGCATACGGTGTGCGCGTCAGCAGGATCGGCCACGACTGTGAATCGTCCTTGGGCACATAGACCCGCGTGAAAAGTCGCACCCCATCCCGCATGGGAATGCGATGCTCGTATTTCGTGTAATGCTCGGCCAGCCAAAGCGCGTTCGTCGAGGGCGCGGCTTCGGCGGCTGGATTGGGCAAGCTCAGCCACGTGAACCCGAGCAGAAAAATCCAGATCCGATCAGGACGGCAGGAAATCATGCGCGCATTTTCCTGAAACCGTAAGAGGCGGCAAGACTGATTTCGCTGTTCCTATCGCGATTTCTCAGCGGCATCGGAACAGACGATCCGCACCTCATCATACCACCCCCGCAGCACCGTTCCGGTTCCGTCCGAATCGGTCATCAAACCGATGGCCTGTAATTCGTCGGGCGGATCGCTGTGGAAAAGCAGCTTCCAATCGGCATGCAAATCGCGACTCTCCTCAATCCATTTTCCGGCGGCGTCATTCCCGCTCTGCAGCACGATGAAACGGCTGCGGCCCGAGGTCGGGTGCCGGCCAGTCGATGCCGCAGCCGCTTGATTGCCCCAGAGATAATTGATCGTGCGCGGAGGACCAAGCAGAGACTTGAACGCGACAAACAATCGAGCGGCATGGTCGTATGTTTCAATCGCCGTTTCCGATCCGTTCGCTGGCACTCCCTCAATTTTCCAGCGCCATTCCAATCGGGTCCCCGGCCGGACTGGAATGCTTTTGCGGATGGCGATGCCCGAGGCCGACCGGTCGGCGACGGCTTCAAGCACCTGATTCGAACCTTCGCGTACGACGCGATATTTTGTTTGGCCTTTGAATTTCACAACCTGCCAATGCGCCGAAAGTCCGTTCTCAAAGTCGTCATAGAATTCCAAACGCCTCGAACCCGGTTCGGATGCGGCTCCGCCGTGAAACACCATGACCAGCACAACGATCCATAACCAAAGATGGGGATAAGAGTATTTGCCCGACAGGAATGAGTTCATAGCTCCTTGCAATTGCTGACAATGTACTCGGCCCGTGGCGTCGCGCCAATTTTTCGATGGTCCGAAGTTCTCTTCCGTTTTAAGGTAAACGCTGTGGAATCTGGAATTGCACAGTGCGCACCACGCGCCATTCATCCTCGCGCCCATAGGCTGAGGTGGCCCGCCGATAACGATTGCCGCTCCGCTATCTACCCGTTCAAATTGACGTCGCCACCGTGCCCGCCACACCGCTGCCGATCATGAGGACTTTGGTCAAAGATTTTTCCACACACCCGCTCCTGCCCGGAAGCGTGCTCGCCTCCATCATGGGTGAGCCCGACATGCGCGAACTACACGTGCTCGATTACCCCGCCCTCATCGAATTCAACAAAAAGGGAACGCTCGATGTGGTCGCCTATTTTCAGAACATCGGCATGATCAATGACGAGCAGGCGGCAAAAATCATCGGCACGGACAACCAGTTCGTAAATGCCTTCAAAGATCTCGTCCGCCGCACGCCCGATGTGGCGGTGGCGACCGGCTGCGAAGCCAGGTCGATCGAAGAACTCGCGCGCGCCTTGCTCAGCGCCAAATTGCTCGCCGAACACCTCGAAATCCTCACTCCGCCTCAATTGTCTTACGAGAAAACCCTCACCGGCACCGTCGATCTGCTCGATGCCCTCTTCAATGCCTTCCGCAAAATCGTCGGTGGCGCCTGGGCGGTCTTTTTCCCCCGGTCGGAATTTTGCCTGGCGGCCGATGCCTCGGCCCAATTCTGGATGGCCATTCTCGCCTCGAATCGCACCGAAGAAATGGTCGCCAATTTCATCGGGGTCTTTCAACGCGAACACAAAGACCGCCTTCAAGCGCTCAATCGTGGCCATGGCAAAGAAAAACGGCCCCGTCTGCAGGATGCCGTGACTGATTACCTCGATAACTCGAAGGAGAAGATTTCCAAACTGCATGATGTCGTGGACAGCTACGTGAACGAAGGGCTGGAGCGCGCCTTTCAGGAAATCTCAAACGTGCTGACCAAACTCAAACTGCCGCCCATCGTGCTCTTTCATTACAAGCTGCTCACGCAACAGATCTGCGAATCCTTCTCCTCGATGGACGGCACCATCACCTCGCGCGAAAATCGTTTCACGCAATATCTGCTCCGGCAGGTGGCGGGGACTTGCGACGATTACCACGCGCCGTTGAGCGGCCAGGCGGAACTGGGCGGCCAGGAAAAATTCGAGCGCGTGCTCGCCGATCTCGACGAGCTGATCGGCATGGAATCGGTTAAGGAAAAGGTCAAACAAACCGCCAATTTCGCCAAGATCCAGCAGGTGCGCCGCCGGCAGGGTCTTAAACTCATTCCCACCAGCTACCATTCCGTTTACACTGGAAATCCCGGCACGGGCAAGACCACCGTCGCGCGCCTCATGGGCCGCATTTACAAATCCTTGGGCGTCCTCAAACGAGGCCATCTCGTGGAATGCGATCGGTCCTCGCTCGTCGCCGAATACGTCGGCCAGACCGCCATCAAAACCAATGCCGTCATCAACGCCGCGCTCGACGGCATTTTGTTCATCGATGAAGCCTATTCGCTGGCGAAGGACAATGAAGATTTCGGGCACGAAGCGATCGAGGCCATCATCAAGCGAATGGAGGACAATCGAGATCGGCTGATCGTGATTGTGGCCGGATATCCGGAAGAGATGGAACGGTTCATCTATTCAAACCCCGGCCTGCATTCGCGCTTCACGCGCATCATCGAGTTTCCCGATTATTCGCCCCAGGAACTTTGCCGGATTTTCAGCCTCATGTGTCGCAAGAACGGGCTGACCCTCACCCCGGGGTTGAAGGAAAAAATCCTGCATCATTTCACCTGGTTGCACGAACAGCGCGGTGAAAATTTCGGAAATGCGCGCTTGGTGCGGAATTGCTTTGAAACGGTCATCACGGCGCAAGCCACGCGCCTGGCCGGCGCCGGCAATTACGAACCGCTCGCTTTGACCACGCTCGAAGAAGCGGACCTGGTTTCACCCGCCGAAGAATTCCTGCAGGAATACCGCAAAAGCGGGCGCGGTTACGTCGTGAAATGCCCCGGTTGCGACGAACTGTACGCCTGGACGCCGGAATTGGATCTCCTCGAAGCCCAGTGCGAAACCTGCAACAAAACCTACCACTGCGAGTTCGGACAGTTGGTCGGGTGAGCATCCCCGCAATAAATCGCGCCACTCATTGCCCCAGGCTATGAGGCGGAAGTTTGGACATTTTTCAATCACCCTTTTATCCAAACCTTCGTCGTAAACTTCGTCGCAAACTCGTCGATCGAAAATCTTTCCGACAAAGTTTTCGACAATGATTTCGACGAAGGGAAAGGAACGGACGGGGCGTGCTGTCCAATGGAACGTAAATGCGCCGCGGTGATACCGGCAGCTGAAAGGCGCATTCGATTACGGCAGAACGATTCGAAAAAAACGGCGCGTGCCCTCGATGTTCATCGAATGCGGGCTGCTCGCATTGGAAATGGAAATCCATGGGCCGACCACTTCTTCTGACCATTGAAGGGTGCCTTGTCCGGCCCACTCGAAGATGATGCTTTCACCTTCGCGGCGGACGGAACGAAAAATGGGCGGCACACGCCGTCGCACGTAAATGCCAGGTTCCGCGAGGATGTGCACCCAATGATCATCCGCGACAATGCCATAAGGCAGGTTGCCGCCGGGCGCACGGATAGCGATTTCCGCGGCGCTCCAGGTCAAGCCGTAGTCCGCGGAAAAGATGTAGCCCATCGGCGTCGTGGCGCCGCCAGGCGGTCCATGCGCCCACGCTACGTGCAATGCCCCGCCAGGCACGAGGCAAATCTGATGATGATCCCGAACCACGCCGGAATCTGTGGGCAGGATTTTATCTCCAGGCAGCCGTTCCAATCCGGCCCAATCCACGCCGCCATTGATCGAGCGATTGAATCCGAGCCGTTCGATCGGCAAGGGCCCGCCCGCAAAAGGCCGTTCGCGTTGCCAGATGGCAAAGACCCGGCCATCGGCAGCGGCGATTTGTTGGCGTGCTTGCACATCGCTTTCAGTCGTGTTCTCCCCAATGAAAACCGGCGTGGACCAACTCGCGCCGTTGTCGGTCGAGCGCATGTAGTATGTCCGACCGCCGAACGAGGTTGGCGAGAGTTTGGCGCCAAAAGCCACATGCACGCTGCTTCCATCCACCGCCATTCGGGCACTTCCATCGGCTTCCACGTAAAGTCGAACTCCGTTTTGCCAACTCGCTCCTCCATCGATCGAGCGAAAGTAAAAGATTCCGGTGCCATAGCCTCCCGCGCCGGATTGTCCGCCAAACACATGCACGTGATTCTCGCTGGCCACAATGTTGGCGCGGCGAATTTCCTGACCAGCTCGCGTGATGCGAACGGGAGCGCTCCAGCTCGTTCCGTTGTTGGTTGACTTGCGAAAATCTAAATGCTGGCTCGTAGGCCCCATGTCTCCCGCAGCTGTGAGCAGATAAATCGTGTCGCCAACCGCAAACAGCCCGCCGTATTGCATCGGATAATTGCCAGAGGCCGGAGCGACGATGGAAGCAGGACTCCATGTGGCGCCGTTATCGAGCGAACTGCGATGCACCAGATTCCCGCCGCTATGACCCACCACATGCACCCGGTTGCCGAGCGCGATCCGTCCGTGCGCGGAAACCAGCGTCACCGGCGCAGACCAAATCGGTGGCTTCGGCGGCTCGACGCCTGCCAGGGCCGCGACCTCGACGCCATCAAGAGCCCGAGCATACACCCGCGCGTCGTCAATCAGGCCGTTAAAGAAGAACTCGTCCCCCGCCTGATCGCGAGCGCCGATGCGCCATTGTTTTGTGTTGTTTAAAGACTGGCCGGACAGGCTTGCGAGGCTGTTTTGCGTGCCGGTCGGCGATCCATCGACATAGCGAATCATATTGCCGTTGCGCTGAAACACGACGGCGATGTGATGCCAGCGTCCATCGTTTACGGTGGCACCGTCGCCGGCAAAAATATTTACGATGCCGCCATTGGATTTGTGAATGACGCCGCCCAGCGTTCCATTGCCGGAAACACTCATCCCCCACCCATCCGGATTGGAACCGCCCACGAAGCCCATTTTCGTAATGACCATGCCGGAGGACGTGGTATTGATCCACGCGGCGAGGGTCCAATCGCGCGTGCCCATATCGAGCCCGGCACCAGTGGTTCCGCCCGATTGCGAATCGGCGCCGAAGACAAAGTCACCGGTGCCATCGAAAGAGAGGGCGCCCTCGTTTTTTCCAGCCACCCGCAGCGGGCCGACGATTGTTCCGGTATGCCCGTTGTTTGAGGCGTCGGTGGCGCTGGTGCCGTTCGGTTCATCGAATGGCCAATGGGCAATAGGATCGTCCGCTGCGGGGATGGCGGCAGCAGGGAACGGCCAGATGCACGCAGTGCCAGCAAGAATGAATAGCGCGAGAGAAATACGGCTCGAGCAACAGCGCATGACCGAGGTTAAGTTTTCTTCCGAGACGGTTCAAGTTGCTGGTGCGTAGGACAGGCGTCTGGCGTCTCGCCTGTCACTGGAGCTTGCATGACTTGCCGATGCGTTGGCTTTCCTTTGTCGAAAACCTCGTCGGCAACTTTGTCGAAAAGATTTTCAATTCAAATGTTCCGATCAAGGAATGACAGGCAGACAGGCGGGACGCCTGTCCTACGTTGGTTTCTGTATTGCTACGGCTTGCAAAGCCGCGCTCCGATGAATGGACCGGGGGTCTATTTGGTCCCAGTGCCCTGAGTGTTGGCCCTGAAATCCTCCGGGAATCCCTGAGGCAAGAATGCAGGTTGTCAATGGGATTGGAGTTTTTGCACACTGCCACCCCTGAATGGCAGAGAACCCTGTTGTCGAAAAACTGGCGGCGCTCGCACGTGCTGGAACACCTGCGGACGAGATTGCCATCCCTATTTACAAGCGACGCCGTGTTTATCTGTTCAAGATTTTCGGTAGGCGAAAGTTGCTCGCGGAAGTCGAAATTCGCGTGACGGATGTCGAAGATCTTTGGCGGATCGAACGCGAGGTTTATGACTACCTTATCGCGCAAAAGCAACGACTACGGCCAAAGTAATTAAAACGCCAAACCGACCACGTAACGATTGATCAGGCGCACACCTCAAATCCGTTCGGGCCTCGCACTCAGGATCAAATCAGACGCAGCACGATCCCAAATACCTGTCCACCCGCCCATAGACTGGGATTAAATCAAACAGTACACTAAACCGGTCCCACTCGACTGGAGCGTCAACCGTTTCAAGAAGGCTCTGCCATTCAAGGAGAAAAGATGAAGAACCTCATCAAACGAGTGGCGCTCGCCATCCTATTCACCCTTTGCCGGCAAAGTCCGGCTATTATTTTCTTTGCCACTGCAAATCCCGATTTCAACACCACGCCTCCCACGGGGCCGCTGGCTGGCGCCGGTTGGGATTTGCAGGGACAATGGGGAACCGTCCTGGCCACACCCATTGCCCCAAGCTATTTCATCGCTGCCAGACACACGGCCGGACAGATCGGAGACAAAATCATTTTTGACGGCCGCGCATTTGCAACGGTTGGCTTTTTCGATTCGCCAGAAAGCGACTTGCGCGTCTGGAAGATCTCCGGGGCTTTCCCGCGATTTGCCCGCCTCTACGAAAAATCAGATGAATCGGGCAAATCGGCCGTGGTATTTGGCCGCGGAGCTGAACGGGGCAGCGAGGTGCGCGTCGGCGGTCTGCTCGGTTCGGAGCTGAAAGGATGGGTTTGGGGTTCTGCCGGATCGCGGCAGCGTTGGGGCGAAAATCAGGTTTCGCGGATCTTGAGCACATCCGAAACCGGAGCAGGCATGGGCGATCTATTGCGATTTGATTTCAATGCCAATGGCGGTGCGATCGAAGCGCACGTGTCGGGCGGCGATTCTGGAGGCGGAGTTTTTGTGCGGGACACGGACGGTTGGAAGCTGGCCGGGCTCGTGTTTGCCGTGGAAGGACCCTACTCCACAAGCCTGAGCGGTCCGGAGTTTGGTGCGGCCGTTTTCGACGAAGGCGGATTGTACAAGCGCCGTGTGTACATCCCGGAAACGCCCTTTGATCAGCCCGGCGCATTTTATGCCACCCGCATTTCTTCCAACCTGGAATGGATTCGAGGCGTCTTGGCCAGCGCCGAACCGGCCATGATCCTTTTTTCGTCGAGCTCCGTGACCGGTCCTTATGCTATTGAAACCAAAGCATTGATCGATTCCGCGCGATCGAGCATCGTGCTGCCGATTCCGGCCTCGAACCGCTTTTTCATTCTGCAGGATTCGGTGGCAAGACGTCTCCGAATTCAAATTGAGAACGGCAATCTGCTGATGAATTACGAATAAAAGCGCCCGAGAAGTGTGCGATTCGAGCTTTCGGAACCAGTCGGGGCGCGAGTCGGATTGGTCTGGCCCCCCCGAAGGATCGACCAGTGATTCTGTCTGGATTTGTGACTTTCCCTCTTTTCAGATTGACGAACCGCGGGCGGATTAGAGAATCCTTGGTGTCGTGACCAAAACCAGCGGATCAGTTGTCGCCATTCCCCTTCGCTCATGCACTCCCCTCACCCACAGACGCAACGAACCATTTTGATCGTGGATGACGAAGAGCCGGTTTTGGATTTGTTGCGAAGCACGCTCGAGACGCGTGGGTTTGAAGTCTTCACCGCCACGGATCAGGCGCGCGCCAGGTTTCTTTGGGAAGAGACAAAGGGGAAATTCGATATCGTGCTGATGGATATCAACCTGGCGACGGAAGGTGAAGGGTTGGATTTCGCGCATGATTTGCGCGCCGAACGTCCCGAAACAAAAATCATTTTCATTTCCGGCGTGTTGCTCGATTCCTTCCGCAATCCGTCGCTGGTCAAGGGCTACAACTTTCTCCAAAAACCTTTCAACTTTGATGAGTTGATGCAGGCCGTGGCGAAGCATCTGTATTTTTTGTGACCAGACAGGGCAGAGGGCAGAGGGCAAAGGGCAAAGGGCGGAGGGCAAAGGGCGGAGGGCAAAGGGCACAGCGGCAGAGCGGCAGAAAAAAAGGAAAGCGCCGAGCTCTTTCCGCTCTGGAGTTTGAATCATTTGCCAATGCGTTGGCCTTTCCTTTGTCGAAAACATTGTCGCCAACTTTGTCGAAAGATTTTCGATCGAGATCCCGACAAAGTTTGGGACGAAGTTTTCGACAAAGGGGGGTCGCAAAATCTCCATCGCGCGCCTCCGTGCGTTTGGCCATCCCGGAGGGATGCCGGACAGTAGCCGGGGGTTGAGCGCAGCGATACCTCCGGTATCTGGTCAAAAAAACTCTCCGACCCTGAAGGGGTCGCAGATTCGGCGGATCAAACGCACCGTTCTCGCACCCGTTCAGGGTGCTGATCTAAACAATCGCTTACCGGAGGTCTCCGCGTTGCTGCCACCTCCGGCTACTTTCTGACAACCCTTCGGGTTGCCTCTCGATCGATACGCACAGGGAACAGGGCACAGGACACAGGACAGAGCGGCAGAAAAAAAGGAAAGCGCCGAGCTCTTTCCGCTCCGGAGTTTGAATCATTTGCCAATGCGTTGGCCTTTCCTTTGTCGAAAACATTGTCGCCAACTTTGTCGAAACCTCTGTCGAAACCTTTGTCGATTCGGGAAAAACCCCGACAAAGTTTGGGACGAAGTTTTCGACAAAGGGGTGATCGCAAAATCTCCATCGCGCGCCTCCGTGCGTTGGGGCCATCCCGGAGGCTGCCAGACAGTAGCCGGGGGTTGAGCGCAGCGATACCCCCGGAAACCGGATA
>JBFMDG010000046.1:0-19045 GCA_040754135.1 Verrucomicrobiota bacterium | reverse complement strand
CCGGCGTCCCTCAGCCGTGTCATTAGGCGGCATCACGCGGCTATGTTCGACAGTATTCTCAAAATCTTCGCGAAGCCGAAGCCAACACTCTCGGATGAGTCGCGCGACTTCATCACCAAGCTTGCCGCTGGCGACATTTGGATTCTCGCAGTCGGCCTTCGCGGCGTACCAGCGATTCCGAGCATTACCGACCCGCCGGCGTTCGAGATCATCGCGGCTCACCGGATTGACGTGTCAGAAATTGGCGACGACGACTCGATATTCCCCTTCAATTACGAGCGAGACAGCAGGCAGGCATTGCCCTTTTTCAGTTCAGCCGAGCGCGCCATCCAGTTTGCCACTGCCATGAGGCTTCCCACAGATGTCACCATCTTTCAGCCATACAGTTTGCTGCCCGGATTTGTGGCCACGCCAGAGAACGACCTTTTCGACCTTGTTCTTGACCCAGGCTCCCCAGCGGAGCGCACATTGAGCAGAGATGAGAGACTACTGCTACGTTCAGTCAGCACACCGGCCCCCGAACAATAAAGGCTGTATTGCTGCGGAGCGAAGCGGAGCCAGCAACGACAGCATTGGTTGAACAAGCCCGGAGTTTGTCGATTGAGCTCAGACTCGGAGTCGCATCTTCCATTAGCCATTTTAGATTGACCGCGAAATACGCGAACCACGCGAAAAAGGGAAGCCAACATCGGAACGGAGATCAGGTCGTTCGCGTATTTAGCGTCTTTCGCGGTTGCCGACCAACCGCTGGCAGACAGGGCGGGGATTCGGCAGGAGTTTCAGGCATTCCTGTGGTCGAATCAGGCTGCTTCTTTGGCATGACGCCGGGTTTTGCCGGAGGCGCTGTCAATGAGGTGAAGGTCCGCCTTGCGATCGAAATGCTCCAGGCCGATGACCAGGTCGAAGGGACAAGTGGAATTCATCGTGGTGGTTTGTGAGTGGATTGTTTTGGTATTTCATGGTCCTCCGCTGGCTTGACCTGGCGACGGCAATGTAGAAGGGTCGCTTTGCATTCGAGCGACGCCCTCTTGAGGAGTCGTTAAGAGGTCAAGCTCGCGCCGGCGGGCCGGTCGATAAAGCTCATCGGCCGACGCTGGGAAGCTCAGGCCGGACAAGCAGTCGTCAAAGCGACTGATCGTTCGAAGACCTGGTCCGCCGGTGCGGAAAACCAGGACACGGATAGTGAAAAAGCGCAGCGCTCGCCATCCAAATCGGGCGGCAATTTTTCGCGGCGGCGAAGTTATTCACCGCTGGCTGCGGCGAATGATCTCGCTGCGCTTTCCTCGCCATCCGTGAATAACTTCGGATGACCAATATTGGGTCGTTCGCAGTAACACAGAACGCGCGCACTATGGGAACCTGCTTCTGCCAGACCGGACGTTACAAGCAGCACTGGGTTTGCTTCCAATGCCGGAAGATGTTTAAGAAACAGCCAGAGCACGATCACTGGAAGGTGGCAGAGCAGCATTCTCACGCTTGTCCCGAGTGCGGCGGCAGCTTGCACAACATGGGAAAAGAGTTTGAGCCTCCTCCCAGGAATGCCGTGAAGAAGTGGGCAGACATTGAGCGTCGTCACGCCGAGATTCAGGCAAGATCGATGACGATCCGACGGCGGAACTGCGATCAAGACGGTGCAGCGAACGGGAGCCAGCCGATTCGCTCAGAGACAAATCGAACGTCATCGGCGGCTGGCTCCCGCTGCTGACCTTTGCGTTGGGCTGCGACACACCAGTATGAGATTCGAGGGCCAAATTCTTGTTATCAATACCGCCGGACAGGGCGGAGCTGTGATTCAGTCGCCAGAGTTTGCCGATATAGATGGCCGGAGGTTTATCACTGGCACAGCCGTCATGCTCGACAACGAAGGGCCGCAGTGGACATCAGGCTTGAGAGTTTGGGTCGCCATTGAGCACATCACTACGATTACGGAAGTTCCGAGCGTAGATGAGTATGTTCGTCGTTGCAGCTTGCACAAGGACCGGCAGGAGGCGAGGTATCGCCCGAAGTTTGAGGGGACATGACTATGCGTGCAGCAGCTTCGTTCAATCATCGGGTCTAGGGAACCGGGCTGAGCGTCCCAATTTGGCGCTTTACCGGAAAGTTCGAAGCTTTACCGTTGCTTTCGAGAGCCCGCAGTCGGCGGCAGTCGCTCACCCTGCACGATCGCCTAAGCCCGCGGACGGCGAGTAATTCCGCTCCTGAAAATGAACGCGAAGAACGCCGACTATTTTATTAAGCGCGAAGATGAGTCACTGGGGCCTTTTACTGCCAAGGAACTTACTCAGATGTGGGATCAAGGAAGATTGAATGCTCAGGATCGATACCGCACTGTCGGGACTGAGAATTGGTTGCCTGTGGCTGGCCTAGTTAGTGCGATTAAGGGCTCGCGAGAAGAGAAAAGGCTGCGAGTGGCACTACAGTGCGTTAAACCTATATCGCCCCTTGGGTTCATTCTGCCGATTGTCGGGGCATTGCCCATGATGGTCTCCTTGTGGCTTCGTGTCAGCTGGCTTGCGGCGCTGGTCAGCGGCTTATTCACACTGGCAGCGGTATGGATGCTCCTTATCCAAGTGAAGCGAGTCCTTCGAAAAGCTGGCACCAACGGGCGTTCAGAACTGACGACCGGCGAACAATAAAGGCTCCATTGCTGCGGCGCGAAGCGGAGCATTGGAGGATTGGAGCTTTTCATGGGAGTCCAGAATCGTATCCTCTAGCCCATGCCACAAAGTGATGATTTCATCCTGAACCTCGGTGCTCAATCCGTCCCTCGCCCCGCAGCGGCTTCGTTCAATGAACCCCGGCGCGGGACCAAGGCATGAGCCTCATTCAAAAATCCCCGGAGGTCGGCGGGAAACGCGGCGGTCTCATCGGCCGGGTTGTCGCGCTGTGGCGCTATCCCGTCAAGTCGATGCAGGGCGAGTCCTTGCAGGAGGTAGAGGTCTCCTGGCACGGGCTAGTCGGCGACCGCCGCTGGGCCTTCGTTCGCGGCGGAATGGAGCGGAGCGGGTTCCCCTGGCTGACGATTCGAGAGAAGCCTGAGATGGGGCTCTACCGGCCGTGGTTCGTCGAGCCAGGCAAGCCCAATACGTCTCCCACAAGGGTGCGCACGCCGACCGGGCGCGACCTCGACGTTGTGGACCCGGCGTTGGCCGCCGACCTCGGTCACGACGCGCGCGTCATCAAGCAGGACCGCGGCGTGTTCGACACCTTTCCTCTCTCGCTGCTCACGACGCAGACGGTGGCCGGCCTCGGAGCGACGGTCGGGGCCGAGCTCGATGTCCGGCGGTTCCGTCCCAACCTGCTGGTCGAGGCCACCAGCGGCGCCGCTTTTCCCGAGGATGCGTGGGTCGGAGCCGTCCTGCGGATCGGAGGCGCCGCGATGCGCGTGGACAAGCGGGACGGTCGGTGCGCGGTGGTCAACGTCGATCCCGCGACGGCGCAGAAGGACTCCTCGACGCTGCGCGCAATCGCGCAAACACGTGAGGGTTGCCTGGGCGTGTACGGCTCGACTGTCCGGCAGGGACGCGTTGCTGTCGGAGACCCGGTGTACCTCGATGGATGAATTGAAAAAATGTGGGGCCGTGTCTCAACATTCGAGAGGTGAAATAACGCTTCCGAATAGTGAAGGAACTTGGCATTGGCGGAGGACGGATTTGATTAAGGGGCGGTGAGCGTGGCGACGAAACAAATTGCCAAGCGGCTGGCCGGGAACGAAAACTCCAGGAGATTGCGAATGAAACCAGGAAACAGGTTGTTGAACGGTGAGGCTCGACTTCCTGCCGAAGAATCACTGGGGCGAATGCGTGAGGTTCGCGTTAGTTGCCTTCTGGACGCGTCGGCCCTGCATCGCTGAGTTCGCAGGCGGTTATGCACGTATGCAATTCTCAACCATCAAATCCAGACTGCGACGCGATGGGGTTGTGTTGGTCGCCTTTGCAGCCGTTGCTGGTTTTTATTTACTCGCTTCAGTCCTGTCGCACGTTCTGCCGCTGAACGCGCCGAGGGTATCCTTCCTGACGGTGCTCCGCGGTTTGGAGTGGCGGCACGTTTTCAGCACTGACTTTTTAGTGCAGGCAATTCTCCTTCTGCCTGCCGGAGGGTTGATGGTTGTTTACACACTGAGTGCCTCCCGAGGCGTTCGGCTTGCTTGCGGGCTTACCGGCTGGTTACTGCCGCTCTTCATTCTTTGGGATGGTGTGCCGGAGATTGGTCGTTGGCTGATGGCAATTCCTCGCGCCTTCAGCTATACCTACGAGGCGCTCGCCGGGCATGGCGGAGGTCAGTTCTACGGCGACGGTCCGATGTTTTTTACCGCCGTCGGTTGGTGGCTGTTTTTGTGTTTTGTCCTCACAATCAGAGAGGCAGTGTTTCGTTCCAGACATGAGACGGCATCGTAACAAAATCAGGGCGTTGTGAGCGTAACGGAAAAAGAGTTTATCGTTCTTGCGATCGGCGACAAAGATTCCTGTGGCTACGATGAGCGCACGTTGCCCGTGCTTATTCTGCTCGTTGATTCCTCAGCACCCGACGCGTGGCAGTTCACACGTATCGGCGTGGTCGCTTATTATGTTCGATCGAGTCGCGCGGTTGCGGCAGTCGAGGAGATTCTTTCGCGAGCAGAGCGGTTGCGCGATACGGATGCGCGATTCGGCACGCTTGGGATCGGTTTAGCAAATGGGCCGATGATTGCAGACTTCGATTCGCTTGGCAGACTTAAGCAAGAGATGCCCCCCTCGGCGAGGTTGCCAATCGAGCGTCGTTGGGTGTCCGAAGCGCGCAAACCTATCGAGAAATTTTCACCCAGTTACAAACGCACAAAGCCGCCGAACAATAGAGAGATTTTGCGGATTGCCGCTCCGCTCATGACACTCCCGAGTTGGAGCTTTTCAAGGTCGCCTGATGAAGTATGCTCAAGCCCATGCCGCAGAGTGATGATTTCATTTCAAACCAAGGCGCTGAACCTCTCCCTCGCCGCGCAGCGGCTTCGTTCAAACAGGCGCTCCAGCGGACCGCCGCTCCGCCGAGAAGTCGGACGGTTCGGATAATTTGTCTGCAATGGCTGGAGTTGCTTCCGGCCCCGGTCACTGAGATGGATTCGTGAGGCGGCAATCATCGCAAGTCCGAGGCGCAACATGAAAAAGCGAGCTGTTCTCAAAGCCTTCACTGCTTTGCTGGCGGTCGTAGGCGTCAACGTCGAAACGGGTGCGCAGGTGTTTGTCATTGACCAGCGCAGCGATACTTTCTTCCAGCCTTTTGCCCCGCTCCTTTCGATTACGGGCGCCGACAGGCCGCCGGGCCATCAGCCAAGCCAACAGTTCAGACCGACGCTGCCTGGACTGGATTTTGTCGAATTACAGATCCGAAATGACAACATAACGGTGGAAGCCAGCTTTGCGGTGGTCGTTCACGAGGAGACGGTGACCGGTCGAGTTCTTGGAATGAGTCAGACTGTGACCATTCTTCTCCCTCCAAATTTCACACGCTTCGACTTTCCTTCGACCGTGCCATTAATTCCTGGGAATCTTTATGTGCTGGAGATCATGCAAATGGGCCAGCCGAGAGTGGGCTGGGGCACGCCGGTGATCAGCAACGAGGCGTACGCAGGCGGTCAGGCTTTGTTTCGCGGCCAATTGATCAATGCAGACCTGTGGTTCCGGGAAGGGGTCGTGGCCCCCGAACTATCGATCCCGCAAGCGCCGAGTAGTGCGGGTGTGATCCTTACCGCCCGCGGAAAAGTGGGTGCCACTTACACCTTGCAGGCGGCCACCGAGTTGCCGCCGATCTCCTGGACAGATGTATTGACGTTTACGATGACCGAGACCGTGACAACTATCGTGGACAGCGATGCCGCAAACTTTACCACTCGCTTTTACAGACTGAAATCTCCGTGAAAATCCCGCATCCGCCGCGGATCACGCACCAGCCACGGAAAGGAGTCAAACCTAAGATGCATCGCGCACTTTTAATCGGAATTAGCTTTTTGGCTCTCGTCCCGAGTGCACGCGCTACTGAGCAGGAGTACACGCGCGAGGTTGCACGATGGCAGGTGGTCAGCATTCCGCCAAAAACTGACCCTGGTGCGCGTGTGGCGAAACTTCACGCTGCCAGTGACTCCGAGCACAAGTGGCGCGTCTTTGCTGACCGGAGCCAGATCTGCGCTCAGCTTACCACCGCCCAGCCGCCGGAGCAGCGGGACCAACCCACGTTCACTCCGAAGGCTGGTCAGTTCCGCGAAGCTTCGTCCTTCGCACGCGTCGATGACGGCTGGCTTGTCGGATTTAATCAAGGCGAGTTTGGAGCAGCGCTTTATTGGTTCAGCCCCGGCGGTCAGCGCGATTACAAGATTTCCAATCATCAGGTCGTAGATTTCTTTTCATTGCCAGACGGTATTCACGCCATTGAAGGCCTGGCGCACCTGAGTATGTCAACGGGCTCCATTATCCGCATCACCCGGCCAGAGCCGGACGCCCGATGGCAAGCTTCTACCGTGACGAAACTTCCTTACGCTCCATATGCCATTTCCGTGCGTCGCGACGGCACAATGCTCGTTACACTTTCGGATTCCCTCGTGAGCGTCGGCAAAGATCGGAAGATTACTACTCTCCTTTCCGATGCGGGCTGGGAGGGTCTTTATCCCAATTCATCCGTTCTTTCGCCCGATCAACAAAAGCTTTATATCGGCATGCGTCAATTCGTGGGCGAGTTCGACATCTCAAAGAAGAAGCTCCGGCTGCTTGTGCCGTCTCCCGCCTTCCTCAACCTGCTCACGAAAGAAGATGAGCAACAAATCCGCAAGCGATACGGCCGCTAACGCGATCGGCCGGCGTCAATTGTCAAAGACGCGCTCGGCCGTCCCGCTCGCCCAGTTCTTTCGTTGGATGTGGGCGCATTCTCTGCCGCGATGATCATCATGATTACGAACCGATCCAGCACCCCGGACGATGCCGAAACAGTCGCGGCTTGTGTCGATGCTGTGGCCAGAGAGCGGCGATATTTGGGGAACACTTCTGGGTTTAGCGCCGAGCAAACTCGCGCGTTCGTCACTTCGCTTTCGGACAGCGGCGGAATTCAGATTGTAGTGGTTGCCAACGCTGCTGCGTTTTCCGCGAGGGCGCGAAAAACTGCGCCCGGGGCGGGGCGCTCTCCCCGCTTACATGACCAATCGCATGAGCGGGCGAGTGGGTGAACGGCGCGCCACTTCATTGAATCCCGCATTTCGAAATGTGGATGCCAGGCCGGTGTAAACGAACGGGTCGGGTTGGTCTTTGCCGATTTCGATCGGATAGCCTTCGAGGATCCGGGCGCCCTGTTGGCGCGCAAAAGCGATCGCTCCATTCACTAACGCCAGCGACACACCGCGGCGACGGAATTGTCGCGCGACAAAGAAACAGGTGATCGACCAGACCGGTTGATCGTCCACCGGTTTCAACACGCGCGAATTGGCCAGGCGCGCGTAAGCGGTTCGCGGCGCGAGCGCGCACCAGCCGGCGACTTCGCCATCGAGATAAGCCAGAATCCCGGGAGATGCTCCGCTGGCGAGCAACTGCTGCATGGCCTGTTTGTTGCCAGCGCCTTTTTGGTGGACAAACTGTGCGTGAGTCAGGCGCCACCACATGCACCAGCAACCGCCGCAGGCGCCGCGATCGCCAAACAGCGCCTCGAAATCTTCCCAACGCTCCGCGGTCAGCGGCACGCACTGCATCGCATCGCCTTTTAGTTTCTTGGTCATGGTTCCGTCACGCCTTTCCGGCGGCGATAAAAGAGATAAACCGGCAAACCGAGAAAAACGAGCATGACGCCGAAAGCGCTGTTGATCATGGCCGGACGGCCTTGGGCCACAGCGGCGCGATAAACGGCAATGTCATTCACGACCGTCAACGTCAGAAACAACAACGCGAACAACACAAAGACCGCCGGCACCCAGGGGTAGCCCGGCACATGGAACGGCCGCGCCGCATGCGGCTCTTTCCGGCGCAGCACAAAAATTCCGACCGCTCCCGCCAAATAAAAAATCCATCCCACGAAAATGAGCGTGTCCGTCAGAGTATCAAACGTGCCACTGAACAGGAGGAGAACGCCCCAAATGCCTTGGGCCAGTAATGCCGCCCCCGGCGTATGGAAACGCGGGTGCACCGACGCGAGCGCGTTTGGAAAAACGCGGTGTTGCGCCATGGAAAAGTAAACGCGCGCACTGGCAAGAATGATGGCGTTGGCGGCGCCAAACGTGGAAAGCATCACCGCCACGGCAATCCAGCGGCCGGCGCCGGGGCGGCATTTCTCTGCGACATCGGCCGCGACCAATTTGGATTGCGCCATGGCATCGATGGGCAGCACGTAGAGGTAAGCCACATTCATCAGCACATAAATTCCCATGACGAAGAGCATGCCGAGAAAAAGGGCGCGCGGCAGGTTGCGTTGTGGATTGCGGACTTCACCGGCGATATAGGGCAGCTTGTTCCAACCGTCATAAGCCCAGAATGCGCCTTGCAACGCCGCGGCCAGGGCGACCCACAAGCGCCATCCTTGCGGTGTGCCGGCGGCCGCGTCCTGCACGAGATGGCGCGCTTGTCCGGCCTCGGGAGTGAGGAATGCCGCCGCCACCAGCGCGAGCATCGCGCCCACTTTGGCAATGGTGAAAATATTTTGCACCCAACCGCCGAATTTTACGCCCGCATAATTCACCGCCGTCAGGAAGACGATCACTGCGACCGCGAGCAGCTTGACTCCGAATTCTCGAAAGGGAGTGACATCCCCGATGAATGGCAGGTGCAAAGCCCAATTCGACAGCGCCGGGCCGGCCTCGGGGAGTGGCACGAAGGTGGTGGCGTATTCGGCAAACACATAGGCCACCGCGGAAATCGAGCCGGTCTGAATGACTATGAACGCGGCCCAGCCGTAGAGAAACGCCACAAACGATCCATACATGCGCTGGAAAAAAATAAATTGGCCGCCCGTTTCCGGTATCATGGCCGCAATCTCCGCGTTCGTCAGCGCACCAAAGAGCGTGATGATCCCGCCCACGATCCAAACGGCCAGGAGCAGCTCGGGGGAACCCAGTTGCGCCGCCATCAGACCGGGTTTTCGAAAAATGCCGGAGCCGATGACGCCGCCAATGACGAGCATGATCGTCGTGAACAGGCCAAGCGCCGGAATTAAGCGGCGTGGACCGGGGGCAGATCGAGAGTGAATTTCCGCGCGGGTAGGATCGTTCGCGGCGGGGGAACTCAAAGCGTGACGGGGAAGGCCGTTACGGCTTGACCGTGATGGCGGACCAATTCAAGCCGCGTTTTTCCGCGTATTTCTTGAGCACCTTTTCATGGACGATCAGGACGGTCCGCACCACACCCGAATCGTCGCTTCGGCCCAAATCCGGGATGAAATCGGGCACGAGATCAAATTGGCGATGCGCGTAGATGAGCGCAAAGGCCGCGCTGGCCGCAGTGAGGTAGGGAACGTCCTCCGCGACTCCTTCCGCGAAATCCTCGACCAGGTCGGCCAGGAATTGGAGTTGATCCACCAGATGGGGAAATGTGGGCGCTTCGATTTGCGTAAACTCCATTTTCAAAAGGGGGAGTTTCTTGTGGACGCCTTTGAGGATCTGAGGAGTGATGCGAGCGGCGCCGTGATGGACAAAATCTTGCATTTCCGACATGCGCGGAGTGTGTGCGAATCCGTTTCGGCTGACAAGCAGCTTAATTGGAGTGCGCTGGCAGAACGCAGTGGCAACAGCGCTTTGGCCGTGTCGACGCGTGTGGGTTGTGCGACGCGTATGGAAATGGCCAAAGCGGTGTCGCGCTGGCGCTTTGCCACCGCAGTCCAAAAGCGGTGGGCGGCGGAACGATGGGTGGCGCTGCGGAGAGCGGCCTATGGAGTGCGCTGGCAGAACGCAGTGGCAACAGCGCTTTGGCCGTGCCGGCGTGTGTGGAGTGTCCGACGCGTATGGAGATGGCCAAAGCGGTGTCGCGCTAACGCTTTGCCACCGCAGTCCAAAAAGTGGTGGGCGGCGGAACGATGGGTGGCGCTGCGGAGCGCGGCTTATGGAGTGCGCTGGCAGAACGCAGTGGCGACAGCGCTTTGGCCGCGTCAGCGTGCGCTGGGGTGTCCGACGCGTATGGAGATGGCCAAAGCGGTGTCGCGCTAACGCTTTGCCACCGCAGTCCAAAAAGTGGTGGGCGGCGGAACGATGGGTGGCGCTTCGGGGAGCGGCTTATGGAGTGCGCTGGCAGAACGCAGTGGCAACAGCGCTTTGGCCGTGCCGGCGCGTGTGGGTTGTGCGACGCGTATGGAAATGGCCAAAGCGGTGTCGCGCTGGCGCTTTGCCACCGCAGTCCAAAAGCGGTGGGTGGCGGAGCGATGGTGACGCTGCGGAGAGCGGCTTATGGAGTGCGCTGGCAGAACGCAGTGGCAACAGCGCTTTGGCCGTGCCGACGCGTGTGGGTTGTGCGACGCGTATGGAAATGGCCAAAGCGGTGTCGCGCTGACGCTTTGCCACCGCAGTCCAAAAGCGGTGGGCGGCGGAACGATGGGTGGCGCTGCGGAGAGCGGCCTATGGAGTGCGCTGGCAGAACGCAGTGGCAACAGCGCTTTGGCCGCGCCGGCGTGTGTGGGTTGTGCGACGCGTATGGAAATGGCCAAAGCGGTGTCGCGCTGGCGCTTTGCCACCGCAGTCCAAAAGCGGTGGGTGGCGGAGCGATGGTGACGCTGCGGAGAGCGGCCTATGGAGTGCGCTGGCAGAACGCAGTGGCGACAGCGCTTTGGCCGCGCCGGCGTTCGCTGGGGTGTCCGACGCGTATGGAGATGGCCAAAGCGGTGTCGCGCTGGCGCTTTGCCACCGCAGTCCAAAATTGACAGCGTTGTTGGTCCAATCTGGGATTGCGACCTTAAGTCTTCTTAATTCGAGGTTGCCCCGAGCTACTGAATCTGTTACACGATCGCGCATGTGTTTCATGCTGGGTCATCCCGGCAACCCGACACACAGCGTTGTCCTCTGGGTCCGATCCTTCGGACCGGCTGTGCTGGCTTGCCTCATCGGTGTGATTTTGACGGTGATCGCATTTCAGAATTTGCGGGAACAGGAAGCCCGGCAAATTCGCTCGGAATTCGATCGGCGCGTCGAAAATCACATGCGCGCCTTGCAGCAAAGGATCAGCAGTCATGGCGAACATCTGCTGAGCCTGCGCAATCTCTTTCGTTATTCCGATCGGGTCAGCCGCACCGATTTTGCCGAAGCCGCGCGGGATCTCCTCCATCGGCATCCGGGCATTCAGGCGTTCAAGTGGGTGCCGAGAGTTCCCGCCGGCGCCCGCGGCACCATTGAGACGGCTGGCCGCATCGATGGTTTAGCCGATTACGAGTTCAAGGAGTTTGATCGCACCGGCCGGATCATTCGGGCCGCTGAGCGAGACGAGTATTTCCCGCTGCATTACATCGAACCGCAGCAACCCAATGCGCGATTACTCGGCTGGGACGTGGCATCGGACCCGCGCCGAATGGACTGGCTCGATCAAGCGTGCGAATCCGGCGAGCCAGTGGCAAGCGAACGCATCGCGCTTTCGAAGGAGACCCGCCCGCAAGCCAGTGTCACCTGGATCGCGCCGGTCTTTGCGACGGGTCAGCCGGTGATCACGGGGGAGCAACGGCGCGCGCATCTTTTGGGTTATGTGCTGGGAATGTTCCGTGTCGGCGAGGCTGTGGAAGCGGCGTTGCGCGGCGGTCCATTTGGAGGATTGGAAGTGCTTTTGGTGGATGCAACGGCGGCCGGCACGAATCGTTTCCTGTATTTTCATTCCGCCAATGCCGCGCCTTCCCAGATCCCGAACGAAGCTGAATTTCGCGGCCCATTCACGCGCCGAGAGACCGTGCGCATGGGGCCCGATCGCGAGTGGAATTTCATCTTTCGAGCCTCGCCGGAATTTGCCGCGGAATTCACAACGGCCCAACCGTGGTACACGCTGTTGGGCGGAATTGCCTTCAGCATGTTGCTGATGGCTTACCTCATGGACATGGGGCGGCGCACGCAATTTATCCAGGCGCAGGTCGAGGAGCGAACGAGCGAATTGCAAAAGGCGCTTCGGCAGGTGGAACAGGAAATCCTCGAACGCCGGCAAACGGAGGAGGCGTTGCGGGAAAACAAATCCTTGCTCGAACAGGCGCAAAGCGTGGCGCATTTGGGCAGCTGGATTTACGACGCGGAAGCCGAGCGCCTCGTCAGCTGGTCCAAAGAAACGGTGACGATATTTGGGCTGAGCGAGGATGCGTTCGATGGCCGCATGGATCTTTTGCGTGAGCGCATTCATCCCGAAGACCGGCCGTTGGTGGACGAGGCGTGGCGTTCCGTGTTCGGCCCGGCCGGGTTCTACAACATTGAACATCGGCTGGCGCTGCCGGACGGGTCGTTACGTTGGGTGAACCAGCGCGCAAAAGCCGTTAGATCGGCCGAGGGCCGAATGCTGGTGCGCGGCGCGATTCAGGACATTACCGAACGTCGCATTTCCGAGCTGGCGTTGCGCGAAAGCGAGGAGCGGCTGCGCAGCGTGGTGCAGGTCAGCCCCGATGCCATTCTGGTTTGTCGCGATGAGCAGGTGGTTTTCGTGAACAAGACCGCCTTGACGCTGTTTGGCGCAACCAGCGCGCGGGAATTGCTCGGCAAATCGTTGCATGACCTCGTCCCTCCGGAAGATCGCGAAATCCTGGCGGAGAGGCGCTGGCAGGTCCTGAACCTCAAGATTCCGCTTCCGGTGCGTGAACAGAAAATCGTCCGGCTCGATGGCCAGGTTCTGGAAGTGGAACTGGCACTGGCCCCGTTTGTGGATCAAGGCAAGACCTCGTTGCTGGCCATGTTGCGCGATATTACGGAACGCAAATGGGCCGAAGCGGAACGCCAGGAATTAAACCGCAAACTGCTGGAAGCGCAAAAGCTCGAAAGCCTCGGGGTCCTCGCCGGCGGCATCGCCCACGATTTCAACAATCTCCTCACCGGCATTCTCTGCAATGCCTCGCTCGCTCGCCTCGACCTGGCTCCGGGCTCGCCGCCCGCCGAGTGCCTCGCCCAAATCGAGAGCACCTCCGTTCGCGCCGCCGAACTTTGCAAACAAATGCTCGCCTACTCAGGCAAAGGCCAGTTCCTGGTCCAAAATCTCGACCTCACCAGCGTCGTTGGTGAAACGCTCAAACTCCTCCAGGTCTCCATCGGCAAGAAAGTTTCCTTGCAACTGAACCTCGCTCAGGGCTTGCCTTCGGTGACCGTGGATTCGACGCAGATTCGCCAGGTCATCATGAATCTGGTCATCAATGCTTCCGAAGCCATCGGCGATCGGCCAGGAACGATCACGATCTCGACAGGCACGGTGATTGCCGATCGAAATTACCTTTCGCGCATGGTGCTCGATCCGCAATTGCCCGAAGGCAACTACGTTTGGCTTGAAGTAGCCGATACGGGCTGCGGGATGAACACTCAGACAATCGAGAAGATTTTCGATCCCTTCTTCACCACCAAATTCACCGGACGCGGTTTGGGACTGGCGGCGGTGCTGGGCATCGTGCGCGGGCATCGAGGCGCCCTCAAGGTTTGGAGTGAGCCAGGGCGCGGCGCCACCTTTCGAATGCTCTTGCCGGCTTCAGGGGAACCGTCTGAACCCGACTCGAACCAGGAGCCTCCGCTCCTCGGATGGCGCAGTTCGGGAACGGTGCTGGTGGTCGATGATGAGGAACATGTGCGGCTGGTGGTGGCGCGGACTTTGGAGCACCTCGGGTTTCGCACCGTCCTGGCGCGCGATGGATTGGAGGCGTTGCATGCCTACCAAGAACCGTCGGCCGAATTCATCCTCGTTCTGCTCGACTTGACCATGCCAAAGCTTGACGGGGCGCAAACGTTTCAGGAAATGAGACGGTTGAAACCTGGCCAGCGCATTGTGCTGATGAGCGGATTTGATCAGCGCGAAGCGGTGGCGCGCTTTGCCGGCAAAGGCCTGGCTGGGTTCGTGCAAAAGCCGTTCAAACCGGCCACATTGCGCGAAGCGATCGAACACGCGTTGCAGGAAAAACCGGAGTGCAATGCCGAGGCGCCAGATCCGGCGGCAACTCATTAATTCGAATTGGCGTCATCCGCGCATCGCGCGCGATGGTCCAACTCAACTCAAACCGAAATCCTTTTCGACAAACAGGCCTCCGAAGCTTCGCGCAAAAAATTTACAAAGGAGTTCTGACATTATAAATGCGGTTCCCGCGTTGGGCTGGTTCTCTTCCCTGAACAACTGAACCAAAAGGAACTCTATGATAGCTCTGTTCGAGTCGGTCGCCATCCTGGCGTTTGGCCTCGTGTTTCTGCTCGGATCCTTGTTTTGGCTTTGGATGTTGATCGATTGCGCCGTCCATGAACCGAGCCAGGGCAACGAGAAGATCGTCTGGATTCTCATCATTCTCCTCACCCACTTTCTCGGCGCGACCATTTACTTTTTCGTGCGCCGGCCAAATCGGCGAGCCCGCCAGGAATCGAATGCATCGAGCGCCTGAACGGCACCCGCGTGCTCGGAAGCGTCCGGCTCTGCGCGGTGGTTTCGACAAAGGTTTCGACAAAGGTTTCGACAAAGGTTTCGACAAAGGAAGCGGGGAGGAGAGAATTTGAAACTCCACACAAGTGCTCGAACTGTTGGCGAAGTTGAAAACGGGACGCCTGCCCTACAGGTTGCGGCCGTGCGGGTTCAAGAGCGTAAGGGCGCGAGGAAAATCATTGCTTGTGTTTTTGATTGGCTCGAAATCGTCGGGGAATTGGTTTCGAGCTTGCCTGGAGGGTGGCTTGAGTTTTAACTCAGGACAACTTTCAACCCGCTTTTGCTATGGCATTCATGGTTTACCTGGCCTGTTTGATCCTGGGATTGCTTTACACCTTGATCACGGCCATTGCCGGTCATTTTGGTGGGGCTGATCACGATGGCGGCCACCATGTTGGAGGCAGCGGCGGCCACGCGGAAGCGGGAGTGGACCACAGCGATATGCCGGGCGTGTCGTTTCTCAGTCCGACCATCATCGCCACCTTTGTCACTTCGTTTGGCGGATTCGGAATCATCTTCAGCCAGATCCCCGCCACTCGCAATCCATGGGTCAGCGCTCCATTGTCGGTCCTCGGAGGGATTCTTGTGGCCGCCGGTATGTTGTGGGTTTTGAAGCAGCTCTTCCAACGCACGCAAAGCACGAGTGAATCAAGAGTGGGCAGCCTCGTCGGAATGACCGCCACCATTATCACCCCAATTCCGGAAAATGGCGTCGGCGAAATTGCCTATGTCCAGGGAGGAACACGTTACACCGCTCCCGCCCGGACGGAAAATGGCGGCGCCATTCCCAATGGGCGCCCAGTAAAAATCACTCGAATCATCGGTTCCCAATATTACGTCGGCCCGCTCAACTAACCTTCACCTCATCCTTTTATGATGTTTACACCTCACCTCGCTCAATCGGCCTTCTCCGGCGCCTGGATTCTCCTCGGCCTCATCGCCATCGGCGTGGTCGGCATCTCCGCATTCTTTTTCGTCCTCAGCCGTTATACGAAAGTCGGCCCCAACGAAGTGCTCGTCGTTTCCGGCCGCAAACATAAATACGCCGATCTCGAGGGCAACATGCAGCATCGCGGGTTTCGCATCGTCAAAGGCGGCGGCACATTCGTTTATCCGGTCGTCGAGAAAGTCGATATCCTGTCGCTGGAAATCCTGACCATCGATGTGCAGACCCCGGAGGTTTACACGAGCAAAGGCGTTCCTGTGCGAGTGGATGGAGTGGCGCAAATCAAGATTAAAGGCGATGACATTTCGATTGCCACTTCCGCCGAACAGTTCCTGAGCAAGACCACCGAGGAAATCAAGAACGTCGCCACGCAAACGTTGGAAGGGCATTTGCGCGCCATCCTCGGCACGCTCACCGTCGAGGAAATTTATCAAAACCGCGATGCCTTCGCTTCGAAAGTCCAGGAGGTTGCCGCCGGCGACATGGCCAACATGGGGCTCGGGATTGTCAGTTTTACCATCCGCGATATTCGAGATAGCCAGGGTTATCTCGAAGCGCTCGGCAAGCCGCGCATCGCGCAGGTGAAACGAGACGCGCAGATTGCCCAGGCCGAAGCCGATCGCGACGCGATGATTAAATCAGCCCAGGCGCAACAGGCCGGGCAGGAAGCCAAGTTTGCCGCCGACACTAAAATCGCCGAGGCGCATCGCGATTATCAACTCAAGGTGGCCGATTACACCGCGAGCGTGAATCAGAAGAAAGCCGAGGCCGATCTCGCCTACGATTTGCAGAAGTACAAGACCGGCCAGCTCGTTAAGGCCGAAGAAGTGCAGGTCAACATTATCGAGAAGCAAAAGCAGATCGAACTGCAGGATCAGGAAATCAAACGCAAGCAACGCGAGCTCGAAGCCAACGTGCAGAAACCGGCCGATGCCGAGCGTTACAAAGTGGAAACGCTGGCCAACGCGCGCAAGTATCAACTCGAAATGGAAGCCACCGGCGCAGCCAACGCCGCCAAGGCGCAAGGGTTCGCCAACGCAGAAGTCGCCCAGGCCACCGGCATCGCCGAAGCCGAAGCGCAAAAGGCGCGCGGTCTGGCCGAAGCAGCCATCATCGAAGCGCAGGGCAAAGCCACGGCCGAAGCCATGCGGCAAAAGGCCGAATCCTTCAAGCTGTACAACGAAGCCGCGGTGATTCAGATGATCGTGCAGATTCTTCCCGATGTGGCCGGCAAAATCAGCGAGCCATTGTCCAAGACGGAAAAGATGGTCATCATCAATTCGGGCAATGGCGTCGGTGGCGGCGCCAGCAAACTCACGGGCGAAGTGGCCCAAATCGTCAGCCAGCTTCCGCCAGTGATCGAAAGTTTAACCGGTGTGAGTCTCGAAAAATTGCTGCAAAAGGTTCCCGCTTTGAAGGAAGCCCGACCGGAACCGGCCGCGGCCGAACCGGCCCGCAAACCGTAGCACAAACGCTTATGAGCCTGTTTAAAGCAGATCCGATTTGCGTTGAAGTCCACGGGCGCGCGCTGGCCTGCCTGGTCTGCAATCACGACCAATTCTGGAAACGCACCGCGCAGCTCAACACAGCGGAAGCTTCGTTCTTCGGCCTGGACTGGACGAATTCGAGCGGCACCTGCTACGTCTGTTCCCGCTGCGGTTACATCCATTGGTTCCTGCCGCAATAATTCGCTGGCATGCGCCTTTTCGAAGCCATCATTGATGCCAATCACCGCGCTGCCGCCGGCGATAAATCGGCCGGACTCCGCCCGGACGAATTCGCCGAATCGCTGCCCATCGCCGCCCTCTCCTGCATCGATGTGCGTTTGAATCATCTGCTGCCGGATGTGCTGGGCATTCGCGAGCAGGAGTTCATCTGGTTGCGCAACGCCGGCAACATTATTTTCGATCCGATGAGTTCGATGATGCGAACGCTCGCGCTGGCCTGTGCCATCAAAGGCGGACGCGAAATCGCCGTCATCGGGCACACCGATTGCAAAGTGGCGTCCACTTCCATGCTCGAATTGACCGACCGGTTCAAAGCGCTCGGCGTCGATCGAGCCCGGCTGCCGGAAAACCTGATCGAATTCTTTGGGCTCTTTTCCAGTGAACGCCAGAATGTCATTCGCGGCACGGATTTCGTCCGTTCGAGTCCGTTGATCGGGCCGAAAATTCCCGTCCATGGCCTGCTGCTCGATATCCATTCAGGCCGCCTGGAATGGATCGTCAACGGTTACGAAGCCCTGGAACGGAGCGCGACGCTGACGCACTCGCCATCCAGCGGCATGGATAAATTGCTCGAGGCCATTCCTCCGCTCCCGGGATTCCAAATCGGGGAAATGAAATTTCCGGAAATGAAAATCGGCGAAGTGGTTTCCATCGCCGAAAGTGTCATCGACAAAATCAAGGAAGAGACCGCGCGTGTGGAGCAAACGCGCATGGCCGAGGGCAAACCGGTCGAACCGCCCAAGCTGCCGATCCCGCAGCGAATTCGCGTCAGCGACTTGAAAGAAGCTTGGTCGAAAGCGCGGAAAAAGTAGCGCGCGCCGGCGTTTTTCCGAAAACTCGATCCACCGGCCGGAGGGAGGAAAAAGGAAGTAGTTTTCAGGTCGGCCCAGGCCGGTTAAGCTCGGGCATGAAATTCACCCGCCGATCTTTGCTGCTCGCTGCTGCCGCCGGCGCCTTTTCAAGTCTTCGCGCTGCCGATTCGCCGAAACCGCTGGCGCGTCCGCAATCCGCGCCTCAGGTCAAACTGGCTTTATCGAGCTATTCTTACTGGCATTTCCGCGAACCGAAAACTTCCATCGAAACGGTGATCGAAAACGCGGCGAGACTGGGCGTCAATGGCGTCGATGTGCTCCACCGGCAGATGGACAGTGAAGAACGCGGCTATCTGCAAAAGCTGAAACGAACCGCTTTTCAGAACGGCGTCGATCTGATCTGTCTCTCGATCCATCAGGATTTCGTGGACCCTTCGCCGGAGGAACGGCAGAAAAACATCGATCACACTTTGCGTTGCATTGAATTGGCCTATCAAATGGGAATCCCGTGCATCCGGTTGAACTCGGGCCGGTGGAATACCATTCGCAGTTTCGATGATTTGATGAAGGCCCGCGGTGACGAGCCGATTCTTCCCGGCTACACCGAGAATGACGGCTTCAAATGGTGCATCGATTGCATCGAAAAATGTTTGCCCAAAGCCGCCGATGCCGGCGTGATCCTGGCGCTCGAAAATCATTGGGGGCTGACGCGCACGCCGGAGGGGTTGCTCCGCGTGCTGAACGCCATTCAATCGCCTTGGCTTGGCGGCTTGATGGACACTGGAAACTTTCTCGAGGAGCCGTATGAAAAACTTCGGCAGATCGCTCCCCGCACCGTCTTCGTGCAAGCCAAAACTTATTTTGGCGGCGGCGAATGGTACACGCTCGATTTGGATTACGCGAAAATTGCCGCCCTGCTGCGGGAGGTGAATTATCACGGCTACATCTCGCTGGAATTTGAAGGAAAAGAACCGCCCGAAACCGGCGTGCCCAAAAGCCTCGAAGTCCTGC
>JBFMDG010000045.1:0-19225 GCA_040754135.1 Verrucomicrobiota bacterium | reverse complement strand
CACCAAAATGTGACTACTGTTTTCGTCTCGCACAACGTCGATGAAGCAATTTTCCTCGGCGATCGTGTAGTCGTGCTTTCGGCTCGGCCGGCGAAAGTGGTTGCTGATATCAAAATTCCCTTTGGGAATGAGCGCTCTCTTTCATTGCTCTCGTCTGAGGAGTTTTTTGTTCTCCGGAACAAGGTTCTCGACGCCTTCGAAAAAGGTAGACAGCCATGAAACATCTAGCGACATTTTGGCTTCCTGCCGGATTCCTCGCCGTGTGGAGCGCCGCGTCCCTGGGTCACTTCATTGACCCCTTGTTTCTTCCGGCGCCATGGGCGGTCGCAAAGAGCCTGTTGGCTGAATTCCTGAACGGGTCGCTGGCGCGCGATTTCGCGGCGACGGTCGTAAGGTCGCTTGTCGGATTCACAGCGGCGGCAATGCTTGGGGTCCCCTTGGGTCTATTGGTGGGACGCATGCCCACACTAGCTCGTGCTACCCAGCCAACGATTGACTTCTTCCGATCCGTTCCTGCCACGGCTCTATTTCCTCTGTTTTTATTCCTTTTTGGCATCGGCGACATGGCCAAAATCGCAATCGTGATTTATGCATGCTCCTTGATCATTCTCGTAAACACCGCTTACGGGGCACTTCAAGTTAAGATTGCGCGTATTCTGAGCGCAAAAGTTATGGGCGCAAGCGATCGTGACATTTTCTGGAGCATTGTCATTCCTGAGTCCGCACCAGGAATCTTCGCTGGACTGAGAATTGCCCTCTCTCTTTCATTTGTCCTCATAGTAGTGACGGAGATGTTCATCGGAACCACCGTAGGCATTGGTTACCAAATCATGAATGCGCAGATGGTCTATCGCATCCCGGAGATGTATGCGGGAATAATTCTGGCTGGGTTAACGGGCTACCTGGCAAACATTTGCTTGCTTCGTGCTGAAAGACGTGTGATTCATTGGGTGGGTAAATGAACATCCTTCCAGCAAAGTTTGGATCGCCAGCACGGCTCGTGGAATCAACAGATTTGCCGCATTTCCTCGAGTTAGCGTACGAGGCTCATTTTGGGGAGGTGTGGCTGTATAACAACGATCTACAGATCATAAAGACTGATCAGACATTTCGATCGCTCTACATCGAGCAAATCGCCACCACGCTCTCGGATAAAATTGATGCAGTAAAGATCCTTGTGAACGAACACTATGAAGAAGCAGTGTTTGGTCCACGCATGGATCTCGATTTGTTTGACAAATTCAGACAGCTAGCTCAGATGCCAAATGGGAGAGAGCGGTTGGCGACTTTTTACTTCGGAAGGATGTCCAGGGCGATTGTGCCTGACGTGTTGAAGCAGGCGACGACTGACAGAGATACTTGGATCTTCTATACCCACCGCGGGCAACTCGATTCTAATCCGGGTGTTGTGATGGTGCGTCATACCAGGTTTCCGTTTCAAAATTCCGGTGGACGCGTCGCTGTGGTGTGGCAGTTGCGAGATCAGGGCTTGCTTCAACAGCAACTGAAGTACGCGTTTCAAAATTGTTTTGAAACAGCGGAAAACTTCATGTGGATGAATGTAAGCGCCGTTGGGCCGCCGATGGAATTCCAGCTAAGCCCGGGCCTCTCCCCCGAAACACAAAGGCGACGGCGTGCTCGCGAAAATCAACATTCTTTGCAGGTTCTTTCTGTTGGCGATCAAGCGGATGTGGCGATATTGACGGCTCTTGACGAGGAATTTGCCGGTGTCCAGAGGGTGTTTGGAGCCGGCGCCCCAACACCTTTGCGAATGGATCAGCACAGGTACATTGTTGTCCCAACCAAACCGAAAGCCAAAATCGTACTCTTGGGTCACACTGCGGACATGGGGGGGACGCCGGCTGCCGTTTGGACTTGGGATATCATCGAAAAGTGGAGACCAAGATATGTGATCTTGGTTGGAGTGGCAGGTGGCAACCCCGAGAATGAGGCAATCGACTTGGGTGACATTGCGCTTGGAAACCCGGTCGTCGCTTATGAAAAGGCCAGAGTGACCAACACGGGACTCCGCCCTCGACTGCGAACGCATGAAGCCGGAGCCAACCTCCTCAGTGCCGCAATTCAAGCTAAACAAACTTGGAGCAAGCGAATTACAACAGCAAGGCCAGACAAGGAGGCTATGTCGCCAAAAGTGCACCCTCCTTTTGGAATTGGGTCTGGCTACAAACTGGTCGCTTCGAAAAACGAATTCCGGCGGTTGAAGATACTTCACGATGAAATTCAGGCGATTGAGATGGAGGCTGAAGGGGTTGCGTATGCCTGCAAGCACCACCCGCACTGCAAACCCGAGTTTCTCGTTGTTAAGGGCATTATGGACAAGTCAGACGCGAGGACGCGCGAATCAGGGGCGAAGGATGAGTGGAAAAAGTATGCTGCGGAGGCGGCGGCGTCATTTGTGCGAGAATTAATTGGGTACTTATAAAACCGAGGTGAGAACGTGGAAATCGTTTACGCAATGCCACATCAGCGACACAGGGTGTTCGTCAACGTAATCCACGCATGCCCAAACGCATGCCTGTTTTGCGTAGATTTCAAAGGCGACACTTTCTATGGCTTTGATTTGAAGCGCGGGCACCCAGCCACAGCGGAACAAATTGTGGAGGCGGTGAAAAACTACCCGCTGCTTCGCCAGGTCACACAGGTGTACTTTTGTGGCATCGGCGAGCCATTGCTACGTTATGAGGTTGTAGTCCAAGCAGCGACTTATCTTCGTAGCATCCTCAGTCGTGATGTGATGTTAGCTATCAACACGAGTGGAACATTTTATCGTTGGCATCCTCGCGTTGATTTCGCATATCGATTCGATCTAATACAAGTCAGCTTAAATGCAGAGAATGAGACGAAATACAACCAAATATGTCGCCCGAAGTTTTCCGGGGCCTATCAGGCGCTAATGGCTTTTTTACACCACCTGAAGCATTTTATTGATGAATCGAACGCTCAATGCCGAGTTGAATTGACCGTTGTTGATACAACTGAAGTCCAGTATTTACCAGAAAAGGAGAGGAAACACAGCAACGCACCAAAACCAGATTTACGAGTGTGCCGGGAAATAGCTGCATCATTTGGTTGGCCTCTCAAGGTCAAAAGCCTCATTCGAGATTGTGATAGCGGACATTGGCAGCGTTTTGCGGATGAATTACGTGCAAACGACAGTGGCCAATAATGACTAAAACCGCCGCGCTCAAGAGAGTGCAGCGGTTTGTGGAGTGTGTCGGCGTCAAAACGGGTGTTCGGATAACCCTGGTTCCGGCGTCGCCTCATTCAGTGTAGGTTCCGCAGAGCGGAGTTCGATAATTCCAGGAGCAACACACGTAACCTGGACGCGACCGCCCGGTTTAAACCCAGCCCCCTCAAGCCAGCGCCCCATAAGGCGAATCTTCGGTTTAATGCCTTTCCAACGGTCGCCATCAGCCTCGATCTTCAAGTTGCGGACGGGCTGACTTGATTCAGGTCGCCGGGGGAATTCGCCCTCAAGCATACCGCACTTTCTCCCCCGGCAGGGCCTCCTTGAGCGCCATCTCTGTTGCCGGAATGACGTCGTAGTAGCCTTTGGGGTCGCGGCTGGACCGGGGACGCTGGACACCACACGGGTTCTGCCAGACCTGG
This sequence comes from Verrucomicrobiota bacterium, assembly GCA_040754135.1. Taxonomy (GTDB): domain Bacteria; phylum Verrucomicrobiota; class Verrucomicrobiia; order Limisphaerales; family SIBE01; genus JBFMDG01. Next base: position 15,595 of record JBFMDG010000045.1, on the reverse strand, counting down.
CGCTCGGCGTTCCAGTGAAAGCCAAGCTCCTTGAGCCTGGCCCGCACCGCTTTCAAGGGCGGCGTGTGGAATTCCAGCCACACCCAGCGGCCCACCACTTCGGCCTGGCTCCAGACCTCAGGCATCTCGGTCTTCAGGCGCTCGAGGAGCGCCAATACTTTCGACTTTTCGTCATCGTTTTTCATCGATACTCTCCATATCAGCCGTCCACCTGCGTCAACAGGTTGCTTCTGGTTAAATACTCTCGCCGGAAGCGCGGACGGCGCTTTGTTTGGCGGCGAGAGAAAGAAAGGCCCCTTCCGACAGGAAGAGGCCATGAGGGGTCAGTAGTCCGAGGGGAGAAGCACGGTGGTGTACTCCCGGTTTGCCTCGGTGATGATCCAGAATTTCACGCCCTTCCCGCTGTGGTACACCGAGAAGAGGCGCGAACCGTCAAGGAGGGCCTGGTCGTTGGCCTGGCGGTCGTCGGGGTCACAATCGCCCCAATCACCCGCCTGATGCCGGCCGATGGCCGTGAGGATGTCGTCGTTGGATATTTGTTCCAACGCATGCGGGGTCGTCATGATGCGCCCCAGGCGGAATTTGGCGAGGGTCATAGCCGGTAGTCGTCGAAGGTGGCAGCCAGGGCATCTTCGTCGTCGCCCAGGAGTTCTTCCAGGGCGGCTTTCGTTTGAACACGGTCGGGATTGGGTTTCCCGTCCTTGGGACAGCACGGGCAGCGAACCACATTCATGACCGTCTGCCCGAACTCATATCCTGCCGCCTGGAACTTCTCGCGGTATCGGGGACTCAAACGCTCGGCACACGGCAAGTCGCGCCAGGCTTCGGCTTCCTCGGGCGTGAGGTCGGTTTCGAAGATGGCGTCGTGCCGCAGGTGATATACATCCCACGGCTCGCCACAGGTGGAACAGTGTACGTCCATATGGGTTTCCTTTCGTTGTCAGAACACAAACTCCTGCTGACCGAGCGCCCCTTTGAGGCGCTCCAGTTCCGCAGGCTTCGGCGGCTCGCCCTGCACCAGTGCTTCAGGCGATGGCAGGGCGAGTGAGAGCCACGGCATGAAGTAATGGAGGTTCGACCAGGCGGCCCAACATTCCAGTGACAGACTGTTGCCGTGGATGACGCGGGTGGGGATGCCCCAGAGCGTCGTGTTGATGAACGCCATATCACAGGCGGTGCGATTGACGTCGATGGCGGTGACGCGCAGGCGACGGCGGATTTCGGGCGGAGTGACTTCCGCAAGGGAGAGGATCATGGCCCCGGCACCGCAGGCCGGCTCACAGACCGTGATCGGCCCCTCGGCTGGGAGCGATGCCACGTCCCCGAGCGTCATCCGGGCCATGAGGTCGCAGATGGGCTTCGGGGTGTGGAATTCGCCATTCCACTGCTGCCCGCGGTGGGACAGGGCGAATTCGAGGTAGAGGGAGCCGAGGAGGTCTTCGAAGGGGTGGGCCTCCATCTCCATGATGAGGGCACCGAGGGCTGCCGCGAAGAGATCCAAGTCACTCCTTTCCCACCGGGCGGCTTCTTCGAGGTATTCCGGCTCGCGCGTCCCGGCCGCAAGCGCACAGGCCGCGAGCCGGGTGAAGGCATCGAAGACGCGGCGGCTGTCGTGGCGGCGGGAAAGGCGCTCAAGGATTGTGCGGAAGTCGCTTGGCGGCGACTTGGCTTTCATCCTTGAACGGGAGTGCCAGGAAGCTGCTGCAGTTCCTCGGGCGAGAGGTGTTCGGGCTGGCTGCCTTCCTCCGCGAACGTATAGACGTGCACGAAGGCGAACCGGGAGAGCCGAATGGCAATATCTTCGCGTCCAGCCCGGCCGGCTTCATCCTCGTCGAGCATGACGATGATACGGCTCTCGGCGGTGGTGTGGCTGCGGATGAGTTCCTCCTGGGCGGGTGAAAGGGTGCTGCCCATCAAGGCAACGACCTTCTTCACCCCCGCTTGCCAGAGCGTCAGGCAATCGAAGAAGCCTTCGACGATGATGAGCGGTACCTCCGGCGATTCCTTGCTGGCCCGGTCGATATTGAAGAGCTCAAGCGATTTGCGGAAACCAGGCGGGAGTTTGTATTTGGGTATGTCCTCACCCGGTTCCCCGGGAAAGCGCCCGGCATATGCGACCACCTGGCCTTCGGGATTGTGGATGGGGATGGCAATGCGTCCGGCCATCATGCCTTTCTCGCAGAAACCGAGGCCAAACTCGGCGATGGTTTCCGGTGCGAGGCCGCGTTCGGCAAGATACGGATGGTTGCGCTGGAGCTTGTCCAGGCGGAACTTGAGGGGCGGATTGGGCGTATTCTTCTCCTGAACCGGTGATGGCTCCTTGCTCTTTGCAGGCGTACTCTTTGCGGGTTCGCCTGGCTCGCCCTCCGACGGGCGTGCAGTCAGCGCTTCACGGTCGAGGTTGAACCACTCAATCGCTTTGAAGGCGGCGGCGTGGATGCTTTCATTGTCCATCCGGGCGATGAAGTCGAGGACGTTACCGCCCCGCTTGCACTTGCCGAAGCAGTTCCAGATGTTTTTGGAGAGGCTCACCCGAAACTGGGTCGGGTTGGCCCCCTGGTGCATCGGACAGGGACCGGAGAGGCTGTCGCCGCTCCGGGTGAATTGGTCGAAGAGGTCGTAGTGGCGGAGCACCTGTTCCATGGTGATGGCCGCTTTGACGGCCTTGAAGTCAACGAACGCTGATTTGGGCATGGCATGTCCTTTGTTGGGGTATGGGGTTGTGAAGAACGAGTGCGATTCAGGGATTGAACCGCTTCCGAGGGGTATCGTATCCCCGATGCCCGGAACCGCACTAGACGGGAAGCTTTGTCACAAGCGGCAAACCCTCAATTGAGGAGGCTTTCCATCGCACCGGATTTTCCGGTCTGCCAGATGAGAGCGTGCAAGAGGTCGGGCTGCGCCAAGACAGACTGGTCGGCGAAGAGGAAGAGGCCGTGGCCGCGTTTCAATTGGCCGCACGCTTCGATGAGCGACTGCACACGGGCGGCGTTTGTTGTGACGGTGAGCACGCGGAAGCGGTGGAAGCCGAACCGTTTCAAGTGGATCGCTTGCGACCACGTGGCTGCATACGCGAGGAACTTGCGATACATGGATGTCTGGGAAAGATTGCGGCGGATGACCGGCATGGTGCCCCGGTCGGCTTCAAGGAAGAAGAGGATGCGCTCGCGTTTGCCATTCTCGCGGGGAAACTCCAGAGCAAAGATGCGGTCAGGGATGACGCCGAGCTTTGCGCCGCCCTGGAGCGTGACTTTCCAGCGGGATGACCGCAGGGAAAGGTCCACTTCGGTGAGCAGACGGATTTGGCCGGACTGACGGCAAGCAAGCTCCAAGGCCACCATGACATCGGAAACCATGAGGGTGTGGTCGAGAAATATCCGGCCAACGGCACGATTCTTCTCGCCCCACGGAGGTTTGCGGACGGAACCACCGGATTCCTGTTTCAGGATGCCCGCACCTTTGCTCCCCAGGCCGTACACCATGTGGCGGGAGCCGCCGTGGTGGAAATAGTCGAGCTGGGCGCGGGGGCGTTCCAGGTATCCGTGGTGATACAGGAGTTGCAGTCGTCGCAAGGGCTGCTGCGGGCTACCCCCGATGAGGGCGATGATCTGCGAGGAACGGAGAAAACGGTGCCGGTGGATGAGGCGGATGATGGCGTGGTCGCGATCCGTCAAAGATATCAGGCCGGCTGCGGCGCTTCGTTTGAAACGGGGAAGGTGGGGAAATCCCATCAAGCCAACATATCTGAGGTCTCGTCGGTAGCGAAGTGGTCGCGTTTTGCCGTTGACGGTACCATGTTTGTCCGAACAATGAACCTCATGGAGATGAACAAAATTCACGGGCCAAAAGAGTGTGAACATCTGAAGATACTCAAAGAACTTCAACTGCATTTGGCGGATGCTCTCGATTCTTTGGCGGGCAAGGATATCCCTTCCGCAAACTCCCATTATTTGTCGTGGGCAGCAACATTCATCAACAAATCGGCTGACGGCTATTACTGGCTGCGGTCATCCGGGCGAACCGACGCTTCCAATCTCTTGGTCAGGCCGACCATTGAGGTCGTCTTTTACGCGGTCGCCACGATGCGGGAGCGCGGTTTTCTGCTCCGCAAAGCGTACGCCGAGGTGGCGGACGAAAAGAGATTCTTTGCCAACGATGCGAACCGACTTGCCGAAATCGACCAAGACATCGAACAGTTTCGTCGCGGCCTGCTCGCGAAAGAACCGGGCTACCCGATTGACCAACGGCCGCTGTCTGTGTTCGACGCGGCGAGAACTGCCGGACCTGGATTTGTTGCGCTGTATGAAACGCAATACCGCCTGTTTTGCAAATTCACGCATGGTGCATTGAGCGCAATCTCCGGGTATTACGACGCGGCGACGAACGCTGTTGCGACGAAAGTGATGATGTGGTGCACGTTCACGCTCCTCGCTTTGCTGCAAGAGCACACGCCGTCACAAGTTCCCAACCTGAAACCGTATCAGGATCGATTGACCGATATTTGCAAACCGCAGGATGGGCCGGGGTGTGGATAACTCTGGCGCCATCAATTTGTAAAAAGAAGAACCCGACCGGAAAGGTCGGGTTCGTGTGACTTAACAGTTTGCGGCTACATCAGGCCATCAGACTGGTGGCAACCTTCACCACGAAGATCACGATCACGATTACGAGATCGACGAGATAACAGTGATGGTCGCGCCATGCGTTGGAAACCAACAGTTTCCAGTTGCGTTTTACCTCCACCGATGGTATGGTGGAGCCAGTAACAAAGGTGGCATCCGCGAGCTTGTCAGGCGAATCGGGTGCAGCCTTTGCGGGGTTCTGGCGATCTGCTGGGGCCCCTTTTTTCTTGAGCCCGACGAGCAGACGCAGAGTTGGGTTTGTGTTGGGAGAACCCGCTCCCTTGGTACTTTGCATGATGTTCATGCCTTTCCGTTTTGCTGCATGCGCAGCTGTTTTGACCGCAAAAACCTGCGGCCATGGTATTTGCGCCGGTATGGCGGCGCAAAATTGGGCGGGATGAAAAGCAAAAACCGCACCCTTCGGTCGATTCCCATGAATCGAACTGGCGCGGCTTCGTCGTTCCATTGAGTCACTCATAATCGTCGACCAGATATTTCTGGTCCGGGTTGCTGTTTTGAGTTGTACGGCTCAAACTTTATCCCTGAAAGGAGCGGCCTCACGGCCACAGCAACCCTCGCGAACGATTATGATTTTGCGACTCCGTATGTCATCGATCTATCTCCGGTTCAGGTTTTACATTTAATTGATTCTAACATAATCCATCCCGCAAGAATTGCAACTCCGAGGGCAAATTTTATTCTCGCCTTCACGCCGTTCGTGCCCAGCGCTCTATTTTTGATGTAACGATCGCCCGGCGCAGTGCGAATCGCTCTCGTGACCGGGCGATGAGCTTTTCCCGCCGGCCAACGCGGTTGCCCAACGGTGCCATCATCCGTGCACGGAACGGTTCCCGGTTGCTCCCATCCTCGAGCAGCTTCACCACCGCCTCATAGCGTTCAAGGTCCGCGAGGGCGCTCGCCGGAAAGGCGTAGCCGAATTCCTTCTCCATGACTTCGGCATCGGCATGGCCGATGCGAAAGGCAATGAGCGTTCCCACGTTGCCAAACACCGCCTTGGCGGATGGGCAGCGCAAGCTGGTCGATGTATTGATGTGAGAGCGTGAGGCACAGGCGGTATTTGCGGGCCTCTGCCAGAATCGAGGCAAACGCATCAGTCGTGAAGTTCTGGAATTCGTCGATGAAGAGGTAGAAGTCGCGGCGGTCTGCCTCGGGTTTCGTGGCCCGGGCCATGGCGCCCAATTGAAACTGGGTGACAAGGAGTGAGCCGAGAAGGTTTGCCTTGTCGTGCCCCAACTGTCCTTTGGAGAGGTTCGCGATGAAGAGCCGGCCGTTATCCATGACAAAGGGAATGCTCACCTTGGTCTTGACCTGGCCGAGAATGTTTCGAATGACCGGGTTTAGCAGGAACTGACCGAGCTTGTTTTGTATCGGCGCGATGGCCTCCCGCTGAAACCGTGCGTCATACCCGGCATACTCCTCGGCCCAGAACGATCGGATGAACGGGTCTTTGACCTGGCGAATGATCGTCGCCCGGTATCGCTCGTCCACAAGCATCCGGTTGACGCCCAGAAGCGCGACGTTCTGGCAATCTAGGAGCGCCACGACGGCGTTGTAGAGGATATATTCGAGCCGCGGTCCCCAGGAATCACGCCAGATGCCCTTGAAGGCACCGACGATACCGGATGCCACGAGATGCCGGTCATCGGGGCGAACGTTAGCCAGGAGGTTGAGCCCGATGGGATACTCCAAATCCCCGGGATTGAAATACACGAGGTGGTCAGCCCGGCGCGGCGGGATGTGGTGGAGCAACTCCTCGGCTAAATCGCCGTGCGGGTCGATGAGGCCAACCCCATGGCCCAAGGTGATGTGCTGGATGATGAGGTTGCGCAGGAGTGTTGTTTTCCCCGAACCCGTCTTGCCTATTATGTACACGTGCTGCCGCCGGTCGGCGGCAGCCATGCCAAACGGCTGGGGGTCGCCCCAGCCGTGCCGTTCCCCGATAATGATGTCTGGTTGGTCATTCATGATTCCCAAACCAGCCGCCACTCCCGCCACCGGAGAACCCGGCGTGTGGGAAGGCTTCCCGGTTGGCCCTGCTTTCCGCGCAAACGCCGGCAAGTGCGTTTGGGGCAAGCCGACGGGGTAATGGCGGCTGGTCCCGAAATCCGAAGGGTTCCATGATACGCCGGAACAGTTGGAGAACTCACGGCGTCGCTTTTTCCCATGGGCGGCACGTCGCGTGAGCCGCACCAGTCGTGCGCTCAGAGTCGTCCTCCACGCTTCAGCGGGAACCCGGCGTGCTAACGGACACTGGTGCGCGCGGTAGCGTGTCCTTTAAAACCCGTCCCCCAACGTGTCGGCGCGTAAAGGACAATCGGACTGGGCGCCCGACTTATCGGTTTTTGGCTAAAGGACACTGGATAGGTGGCCGGCAGCCCGATAGCCGGAGGAAAAAGCGATAAGTCGGGCGGTAGCCGACGACACGTTGGGGAACCATTGGTGCGGTGGTTAAGCCGGGAAAGTAGAAAAGTGACGGGCGGACGCCCCTACAAAGCATGTTTGTAGCCCGTGGACATGAAGTGTATTCCGTGAATAAAACGTGATGAAAGAACGCCATGGTCTCATTCTTTGTTGACTGAGCTGCTCGGTGGGTGTCAGAGTCAGTTCTTACAAGGCCATTGAAACAATGTGGCCAGTTGTCGGCGTGTCTCACGCTGCATTTGGCATTCGAAGTCGGACAATTGCTTTTTTCGTGTTTGTTGGCACTGTGGAATTTGCCGCATTATCAGCGATTCGTTTTATCGACAATGAGGCTGTGAACTCGCGACTGTTGAGGATGGCGGTGCTGGAGACATTGAAGGACATTGGATATCCAGTGCCGGAACGGACGGTCATGTTGACGTTGTCTGCGGTGCTGGATTTGCGAGTGACCTACACAGAACTACGGGAGATACTTCAGGAACTTGAAGAAGCCAGGTGTGTGCTTGGCATCAGGGGTGACGATGGAACAGTGAAGTGGAGTATTACAGACGAGGGGCGTGGGCACTTGTTGGAAGCGAAGGTGTAGCAGATTGCGCTTTCCGTATGCGAAGTGGGCGAAAATTGACGACCGGTGCTATTATCTAACTATGAACGAGGAAACTCCAAAGTCTGACATGACCACATGCGGCAAGCCTATGTTTTTTGGTCCGGGTGGCGAGGACTGGAAGGAGTTAAAACCTGTCATTAAAGCCGGTATTGACCAGGCCGAAGAGCAAAAACTTGTTGCCGCTACGAAGGCGTCCAGGGAGGAACTGAAGTCATTCTTGCTCTCTTCGCTCCAGATGCAACATATCGCGGTGCTCGCCGGAAGTGGTACCTCGCTGGGCCCAGTAACCGATGGGCCATCGATGTGGACGCTGTGGGACTATTGCGTGAATTCAAATCCGGGAACAGGAGACGCAAAACGAAAGGTGTCGGCGACCGCCGCGGACGTGATTGCAAAAGTCGAATATGACGTAACCGTTGAAAGTGAGAATATCGAGGCACTGCTTTCCCGCTGTGAGGCGTTCCTTCAAGTTAAGAAAAACGCCAACGTGGAAAATTTTATCACTGCTTCGAAGAATGTAATTCTTGAAAAATGTTCGGAATTTCTGGATCCAAGAAATGAGCAGCAGTTGGCAGCTCACCGCACGTTTCTACATCGACTCTCGCGGCGTCGGGTTCGTGATTCTCGGCTTAAACTTTTTACGACAAACTATGATCTTTGTTTCGAGGCAGCGGCGGGGAAGCAGGGTTTGGTCGTCTTGGACGGTTTTTCCTTCACACAGCCCCGTCATTTTGAGGCTCGCTTTTTCCAATATGACATCGTGCGGCGTCCTACCACGGGCGATGAAATAGGCACCCCATTGGAAGGCGTCTTCCACCTTTACAAGCTTCACGGTTCCGTTAACTGGGCCCGCACGGCGGAGGGAGACATTGTGGTCACTGAAAAGCGAAACCCGGAAATTGCTTGCCTGATTTATCCGGCAAAGGGAAAATATCAACAATCGTACGTTCAACCGCATCTCGAGTTGGTGTCGCAGTATTTCTCAGTTCTTCGGGAGCCAAATACATGCCTCGTTGTCATCGGGTTCGGTTTTAATGATGACCATTTGTCCGAGCCGATTTTGGCTGCTGTTCGAACGAACCCCCATTTGCGATTAATCATCGTCAACCCGTCAATTGACGATCTCACCGCGCGCCCGAATAAGAAGAACAGGTTTTGGGAAACACTCTTCAGCCTTGCGAAGCAAGGCGAGGATGTCTGGTTGATAAACACATTTTTTGGCGACTTCGCGGAAATGATACCGGACTTGAAGTCGCTGACTCCTGCCCAGCGCCTGACTCGCGACATAAAGCAAATCGTTGAACCTAAATGAGCGGAACAGCAAAAACCACCAACGCCTACCCTCGCGGCTTGCTGCGACCCGAATTATTCATTGGGGTGCTGTCCTCCGTCTCCGCTCAGTCCGTTCGCTTCAATTTAAACGCAGCCAACTCGCCAAGCGGAGCCCATTTCCTCGGCGGTCGTTACGGGAAGGGAGAAGTCGGCGAATTTGTTCTCATTGAAGGTCAAATCAACCTGCTCTTAGGTCGAGTGGTCGAGATTCACCTCCCAGAATCGGAAAGACGCTTGATCGATACCCCGCGGTTGAACGTCATCGACCTTGACGCGGTCGGGACTATCCAACTACTTGGTTCAGTCGCAATGGATTCGTTGCGGGTTACTGCGGGCGTTGAGTCGTATCCCCGTCTTGGCGACCGAGTATATGCTGCGCCGCACAATTTTGTTGCAGACTTGCCGAGCCTCATGGAACCGGAGGGCAGTCAGGAAACTCGGGTTTTTCTTAAATTGGGGTCAATCGACGTCGCGCTGGAAAGTGCCGTTTCAATCAGACCCGAAAAGCTCTTCGGACGCCATTGTGCGATCTTGGGGACAACGGGCGGCGGGAAGAGCTGGACGACAGCCCGAATCATCGAAGAGTGCTTGAATCACAAGGCGAAGTTGATTCTCTTGGATGCAACGGGCGAGTATCGTGGCTTTTCCGGTAAATCCATTAGTCATGTTCATTTGGGAAACCCGGTGGAGAAGGCGACGAACTCGCAACCCCATTCCCTGCGGCCAACCAGTTTCATTGAAACAGACTTCATTGCACTGTTTGAACCGGCCGGAAAAGTGCAAGGACCAAAGATGCGAGCTGCTATCCGCAGTCTCCGCCTGGCAAAACTTGTGCCAAATGTGGCAGTACACGGCATCATCAAGAAAATCGATCAACCAAAGGCCCCAGTGATCGCGGCAGAGCAGCAAGCGGGCGTGGCGGACAAACTTGATGATCCGCGTCAGGAGTTTGACGTGGCAAAACTCGTCGCCCAAATCGAGCAGGAGTGTGTATGGCCGGACGGCAAGAATTGGAAGACAGGAGAGAAAGATCATTCGCGGTGGGGCGGCGAAGCTGGAGACTTTTCACATTGCCTGTCTCTTGTGTCGCGCATCAACGCTGTACTCACCTCGCACTCATTCGAATGCGTATTCAAATCCACCGAGCCTTCACTGGTCAAAACCATCGCAGATTTTTTGCCCAACGACAAACGGCTGCTTCGAATCTGCCTCAGTGGTGTTTCATACGAGTTCAAAGCAAGGGAGGTTGTGGCCAACGTTATCGGTCGGCACCTTCTGAACTTGGCGCGTGCCGGAACGTTCAAAAACGTACCTGTGGTCGTCCTTGTTGATGAAGCTCACAATTTTCTCGGAAGGCAAATCGGTGGAGAAGACGCGGTAGCCAGGCTCGATGCATTTGAGTTGATCGCGAAAGAAGGCCGTAAATACGGCCTGAATATTTGTCTCGCAACCCAGCGTCCACGCGACATTACGGAAGGCGTGTTGAGTCAAATTGGAACGCTCGTGGTCCACAGACTTACGAACGACCGTGACCGTGAAGTGGTCGAGCGTGCCTGTGGCGAAATTGACCGGTCAGCTTCGTCTTTCCTGCCGAACCTGAAGCCTGGTGAAGCAGCAATTATTGGTGCAGATTTTCCAATTCCACTTACGATCCAAATCTTCCGCCCCGAAGCGCGGCCCAAGTCCGACGGGCCAAACTATCAGAATCATTGGTAATTACTTCCTTCTCGTCCTCGGCAAGTTTCAGCGTCTTTGTTCGTGTACCCTTAGCGGTATCGTTGAGCGCATGAAAAAAGCAAACCGTGAATCCGAAGGAAAATGGCCGCGTGTTCCACGCAAAGGTTCGTTACGCGCAACCATCCGAGGGCTTGTCTCCAAGTGGATTAATCACCAAAGTTGTGGCTGCAAGGAGAACAGGGAGAAACTTCACCAGAAAGTTCAAGATTTGGAGGATCTGATCGACATCATCGCGCGCGAACTCGCACGTCGGAGCAAGTAAAGAGCCTCGGGAAAGATGCGACACTTGCGCACCGCTGGAATGGTGGTAACCTTAAAATGTTGTTCCCTGTTTGTCGTCGCCGTTCTGTGAAAAAACGAGCCGGCATCGCTGTCACGATGCCGGCACTTTCAGCACCTCAGTCAGTAATTGGACAACCAAGCCTCAAAGACGACCAAGCGTGCGAAATCTTCTATAAGTTTACTTAAAACTAAAAGTAAGTCAACTTAATCGACCTCTGCTACGGGGATAACTGATCCTCCGCGCGTCGTCAATAGGATTTCGGCCGGATTCCGGCGGGTAATTCCAATCATTCTGACCAGTGAGAAGAGCAATGAGCATACCGTGTCGACCTTTTTGAAGGAAAATCCCATGCGATCACTCTTCTGTATGGGGTAAACACCCCGGACAACCAAAGTATCAACACTCAAAGACATATGAGCAAACAAACGAGGGCCTCACCCGACCAAGTCGACGAAAGGTCAGCAATCGAACAGGTTCGCCAATCTGCGAGCGCAGGCGCTGCCGGTGTTCTCGGTGGTTGGCCGTCCGCGATTGACGAAGCGGCCAGTTGCACGGTTTACAAACTCGCCAGCGCATCTCAAAAAGTGCGCAACCCGCGGTCGTACGCGTATTCGGTTGGAGCCCGGGAAGCAGTGAGAATCAAAAAGGAGGCCGAACGACTGGTTCCTTTGGAACAAGGGGTAGATGCGCCTGACGTCGGCGGGCTCCCTGGCGATGGTGCGCATCGCCAGTTGCTGGCAACGAAAGAGGAAGTGCTCGGCGAATTGCCGCAACTCTTCGCGTTGTTTCAAGAACGGGTACTCGGCGAACTTGACGCTGACGACAGGGCGTTTGTCGACCTGTACTTCAGTCAACAGCTTCCCGCCGAGGAAATCGCACACAAACTTGGAATCAAACCCAAGTCTGTTGAGCAGAAATGGAAACGAATCCTTCTGAGACTGCATGTTTTGATTCTCGTTGAATTGCAAGCCTGGCCTCGCGGTTTCGAACTGTTCGCTGAGCCGCTTCAGGACGAAGATCAAATCGTGGACCTGCTCGCGTTGATCGAAGTTTCCGCAGAGCACGGGTTTGGAGCGATCGAACATCTGGTCTCCGGAATCGTGGACAAGTAAGAAGCCTCTTGGACTGTTCCTCCCAACCTCCCCCCGTAAAGGGGGGAGGTTTTTTCCATTTGGGAGGATGATGGTCATCGCTCAGGCTGTTTGATTGCATACCCCAAGTCTCCTGCGACAAGCGCACCTTCTTGACGCTTGACGGCTTTGGGAGCCGGTCGGCACAGGCTACTAAACAGCCCGTCGAGGCCAACGAGCTTCTTGAATTTCTGCTTGCTCGCGCGGTCAACAAAACGATTCAAGTAATCCTCGATGATTGGGGATTCGCCGGCACGTCTCCTTTGGCAGAATTCCCATGCAAGATCTGTTGCCAGGTCAGCGCTTGACTTTTTGCTAACGATGTGATGTTGTGCGTGCATATTCCGGTGTTTGGGATGTTGTTTCCAGTGTTAAACGAGTAAATGCGTCTATTTTGAAGAGCTAAAACTGAGCAGGAATCTTCAAAAAAAAGAGGCATCGAGTTGAAAAAAAGAGGTGCGCGATTACAAAGCAAACCTTTGAGATTCGGAGTCAAACATTCAACGCGCGAGGACTATGCAGGATTTGGACTTTTTGCAGCCCGTGAACGTGGGGAAAGGCCTTACTGTCTGGCGAAATCGGAAGGGGCTGACCCGCAAAGACATAGCAAAGAATAGTCAAACAAAAAGCAGAAACCCGTTCGTTCCTGAACAGGTGGGCACCTTTGAACGTGGAAAAGGATTCTCATACGCCCGACTCGTAAACGATATCCTACCGGCGTACGGGATTAGTGACGTTCGCGATTTCGACCTCTTTATTGATTTCTGCCGAGGTTACGACCTCAGCGACGTAAACGTAATTCATGAACGGAGTAATCTCAAACACGCGGCTGAGGGAACCGAGGAGTTTTTGGTCGATCCGGACGATTTACCGCGGAACAGGTCACGCATAAGTGTGATTCGCATTAAGCCCGGAATGAAAACCACATGGCAATGTCACGAAGGTCACGAGTATGTCATGGTGTCGAAAGGCACCTTGAAGGCTGAATTCGGAATAGCCGACGACGGCCGCCGAGACACTTACGAATTAAAGGAAGGCGCCGGTGTTGCTTTTCCAAGCATGCTCCACCATAGCTTTCACAATATCGGGGAAAAGGAGGCTGAGATAATCGTGGCTCGCCCAACGAAGAGTCTCCCGAAGGGTATGGGAAGGTAGCGAAGGTTGTGGGATCGTGCCACCTACGCGACCGGAAGCGATCGATCAGGAATGGCGTAGGTGCGTCACTTTCATGAGCGCATTTGTTCGGCGAACCGGCACCGGATGGATCTGATGGTTGATGTCAAAACGACCTCTCCAGAGCGATTGGCAGACAGGCAATTCCGAGTAAATGCATTTACCATGATCGATTCAGTCGTGGGAATGATCTCAATTCGAAACAGAAACAATGCGTATGGCGACAAAGAAAAAAAAGGGAACTCGGATGATATTGGAGGTATGCACAACCGAAACCGCGGCAGGCCTGAAATGGTTGAACGAATTGGATGAAGATCGGTTTCGCGACACAGTTTTGATTGAGCTCTTCCGGCGCATGGAGAGTGAAAAATTAATTTCGGGCTTCGAGAAAATACACGGAAGAACCGATAAGGGGATAGATTATCTCATCGGGTACAGCGGCGTATTTGAGTCGACAACCGTGATCGGCATCCAAGTCAAGTCGAAGACGATCACGAGATCAGAAGGGGCAGGCTCATTATCGGCTATTCGAATTCGCGGGGAATGCGAAGCGGCGGTTTTGCATGATTTTCATTATAAAGGCGGACAAATTAAACTGGACTGGGTTGAATTATGGTGTTCAGGCCACATCACCGAGGACGCTGAAAAAGAGTTGAACCCTCCCCATGGAAAAATCCGGATACGCTTGAAGAAGGACCGTGAGATCCTTTCTTTGCTCGAAAAATACTGCCCACAGTTACTTGGGAAGATTCCACAACTTGCGTTGACTCGTTACCTTCAGGAGAGCCGCAATCCTCCCTCAAAAACTATGCGTATCCTGGGGCATTCACTGAATCCTAAGACTAATTTCATAGAGCCATTTTTCTCTTCGTTACCGAGCAATAGTTTCAATCAGCTTCAAAAAAAGGGCGGCATTTTGGAAGCAAAGCGCAACGAGTTTACGATTGAAGATATTCTATCCGAACAGGGACATTCGATAATTCTTTCTGGCCCTTTGAGTGGACGCAGCTACCTGCTGGAACACTTGAAATGTCGTTTTGCAGAGCAAAACCGAATCCCACTTCTCATAAAGGCCGTCGACCTACCCAAAGATGGCATTCGATTGGAAAACGTCATCTCGGAACAGCTCCGATTCATCAATAAATCGCAGATTAATGATCTTCAGAAACGTGTTGGATTGGTTTTATTGATCGACGATTTGGACAAAGCGCATCCAAGTGTCAGAGACATCGTTTTTCAACAAGCTTCTCTTGGCATTAGGATAGTCGCGACCGCGAAATCATTATTGGCACCTTCCGGGGTAAAATGTTTCCACTTAATTGGAGTTTCGTGGATTAGCGTAGTAAGGTTTTTGCGTTCCATCGACAATCCGCTTTCGGCTGGGAAACCTTTTGTGGATCGGGCAAGGAGCTTTATCGAACGCTCGTTTATGTCGTGCGGCCTGCCAAGAAACCCGTTTACGATCGCAGTCATGCTTGAGGAATGCAATCATACGGCAAGCAGATTTAGCACGCCCACCATGGGACGACTCATTGGCAGGTTCATCGAAATGCAGTTGGGAAGTCACTCGGAAGATGCGTTCGTTGTTGATTTTGAGACAAAGCTTGAATTTTTGACAAGACTCGCGGGTCACGCAAAAGTTTCCTTCCCGATCGCCGAGTTTGAAAAGCTTCTCGGCAAATTCATCGAAACTAAGGGACACCCTCATTCGATAACTGATTTTATAGTGGATTTACTTCGGAGCGGCGTTTTCCAGCGAATTGATGCACGTATTTCTTGGTCACATCCAGTAATTAAAGAATTTTTTTGGGTAAAGAATTTATTGGCAAATGGGAAATCCGGGCCGATTTTGAAAAGGCTTGAACAATACGCTGACCCCACGCTCGGCGCCCTGGTCGGCTCTCAACTTGGAGACGCTGCGGAACTGATTCGTGTTCTGCGGCCAAAGCTCGATGCCTTAAAGGCGCCCAAACTCGAAGACATTCTTGCATCTCCAGAATTTGCTTGTTCGCTCGCGAATTTAATATCGGACAAAGATGAAGAAACGATTTTGGCTGACTTAGAGCAAGGCAAAGGGTTTGGAAACGGCAAGCCAAATGGAGAAGGGGCGACCACGAAACAGACGAGACAGGCCACCACGTTGACTCCAGACGCGCGTCGAGAATTAAAAAAGCGTTTTGAGCCTATCGTACAGCGTATCGTTGATAATCAATTCCACCTAGCGATGAATGTCGCTAGTCTCGTTGTGAACGGTCGCAACACGAGCCGC
>JBFMDG010000044.1:0-19238 GCA_040754135.1 Verrucomicrobiota bacterium | reverse complement strand
CCAGCGGCATCCTCACGGTTATGTGTGAGTTCTTCTTTTCATCCGCGCGGCAGATTCAGATGCAGAAACCCCGCATTCGGTTCGGATGAATCAATCGCTACGCGCTGTGACCTGATCGAATCCTGATCTCCGTTTGTTTTGTTGCGACGTGCCGGTGGCATTCGGTAACTTCCGGCTGTGAAATTGTCGGTTAAAAGTGATTATGCGGCGCGGGCCGTTTTAGGATTGGCGCGGCATTATCACGAGGGCGGGGCGGTGCGCATCGAAAATCTCGCCACCGAGCAAGGCGTCCCGGCAAATTATCTGGTGCAGATTCTGATTGAATTGAAGGCGAACCAGATCGTGCGCAGCCTGCGCGGCAAGGAGGGCGGCTACATGTTGGCCCGGCCGCCCGCGGAAATTTCCCTCGGAGACATCTTGCGCTGCATTCACGGCACCGTCTTCGATTCTCCCGGCATTCACGATCCGAAAGCGCCTCACGAACTCCGCGAAGCCTGGCGCGCCTTGCAAAAAACTCTCGAAGAACGCGCCGATAGCATCACCTTTCAGGCACTGCTCGATGCCGGGATCAACGCGGAAAAGATGTATTTCATTTAGGCGGCACCGGCTTCTTGTACTCGAATGGATAGGTGTCCGGAATGACCCGCACATCGGTCGTGAACTTGAACGGTGCGCCCTCGCCGTTTGCGTAGGTCAACTCGACAAAATAAGCCGTCCACCCTTTGGCCGGCTTCTCGGCTTTGGCGACAATGACGCCTTGGTCATTCGCGGAAAGTGGACTGCTTTTCCAGACCGGTCCCAAAGTCATGAGGCGGAAGTCGCGCGCGTTTTCATTCGTTGCCTGCCACACCTTCACTTCAGAAGGTTTGTCCGCGGCGCGAACGCGAATCGTTCCATCCGCTTCATTTTGCCAGGTAAACGATGGTAGCTTGCTGTTGTTGAGCACGGCCGTGTAACAAGCCAGCAGCGTGAAAATCGCATCGCTGTCCTTCAAGCCATGATCGGCGTTCGGCACGTAACGCAAATACTTCACCCCCGGCAGATCGTTGAAATAGAATTGGGACGAATCGGGCAGAAAGAACTGATCCCCGCTCGCGTTGATAATGAACTTGGGAATCGTTAATCGGGCGCGATATTCGTAAGGCTCCTCAATTCTCATCAAGGCACGGTATTCGGGCGTCCCGTTCCATTCCATGATCCGCGCCTCCTCGTAATCCTTGATGGCCGGCGCCCAAAAACCATACGCCTTCCAGTGATGCACAAACGAAGGCTCGATATTCAGGAGATCAATCACAATCGGTGCAATCGCCACGACGCGTGAATCGACCGCCGCCGTTGTCCATGTGGTCCAGCCGCGTTTCGAACCACCCGCCACAAAGAATTTGTCCACGGCGATTTTCCCGCCTTCTTCGCTTGCGCACAGCGCGGTGATCGTGTCCATGGCGCGCACCGCCGCTTTGGTCATCGGCAATCGAGCCGGCCATTTCTCATCGCCGGTGCGAAGAAACTTGTCCCATGTGTAGGCAATCAACGAATCCTCGCTCCGCCCCTTTTGTTCCCCGGCGAAGATGAGCGGCTGGTTTGGCACGTTGCGCAATTCTGTGACGACCGAACCGGTCCGCGCCGCAATGAGTGTGATCATTCCGTCCGCGCGCGATGGAGGATTGGTGCGGTTGCCGCCGCCGCCGATGAAGAGCAAACCGATCGAACTGGTCACCTTGTCTGGCTTGACCACTGTCAGCCAATGCTGCCATTGGGGCCGGTTAACTTCGTTCGTGGTCAGCCAGGACTGGGAAATCATGTCCACCATGAAAGTGGTGTACCCGTCGCCCTTGATGGTCTGAGCGACTCGCCACGAATAGGCCGGGTCCGGTTTGGTAATGTAACGATCCAGCGCGGTCGGCGGTGAAGCGCGCAGCCGATCGGCCGTGCTGCTGTCCGCGTGAAGTGAAACGGCAAAGCTAGCCGCAAGAGCAAAGGCCCATTGGCAGAGTGAGTGGAAATTCATACGCTGCCTTATTGGAAGCAGGTTTGCCAAAGTTCGGCGACAAAAAAATCAATAGGGATGCACAGCTTCAATTTCCAGAACAGAACTCTCTTCGGACCGCCGATCTGCAATCCGCACCGGAGCTTGCCCATCTGTTCATGGCCTTCCTTTGTCGCAATCTTTGTCGAAATCTTCGTCGAAATCTTTGTCGCAACCTTTCTCGCAACCTTTGTCGAATCTTTCGGATCGACAAAGTTGCCGACAATGGTGTTCGACAAAGGCAATGACAGAGGAGAGGCCCATTCCGGAGGTATGAGAACAAGGCTGTGGCGTTTTGCGGGCGGGGAGTCGCTGCGGCTGTTAGAGCCGCGCTGCGCGCGTTCCGGCTGGTGCGGCGTGTTTTCTTTCGCGTGCCAAGCGGCCTCTGCTAATTTGCCGGGTGTTGATGTTCATGTTGAAACGGATTTTAGAAGGACTTTTTCTGTTCTGCACCCTGGCGGCGGCCTTTGCGCAGACGCTGCCTCGAGCTGTGCCTCTAAACTCACCCAGCCTTTGGCAGCGCTATGAATTGAGGGTGGAGGAGGTCCCGATTTTCGCAAATCCATTCGATCCCGATCTGATCCGCGTGGACGCACGTTTCGATTTTCCGTCTGGCAAAACCATGGTTGTTCCTGCCTTTTGGTATCAGGCTTTTCAACGAACGTTGCAAAATGGTTCCGAGCGCTTGACTGCTGGGGCGGCAGATTGGCGTGCGCGATTCGTCCCGACCGAACCGGGCGAATACTCGGTCGTCGTGACCGTCACAACCACGAACCCGGCGGGTTCGGTGAGTTCCACGCCACTGAGGTTTCTTGTGGGCGACAACCCATTGCCTGCGCGGCGCGGATACGTGCGGATCGGGGCGTCGGGAAAGTATTTTGAAACTGGCGATGGCCAGGCATTGCCGCTGATTGGCGCGAATGTTTGCTGGCCCGGCGGACGCGGCACTTACGATTACGACACCTGGTTTGCAGGCATGTCTGCGGCGCGTGAGAATTTCGCGCGACTCTGGATGGCGCCGTGGTATTTCGGCCTGGAAACAGAACCGGGCACTTTGACGCGCTACCGTTTGGATCGGGCCTGGCAACTCGATTACGTTCTGCGGTTGGCCGAGCAGCGTGGCATTTACGTGCTGTTATGCCTTGATTTTCATGGGATGTTTGAAACGAAGCCGGACGTTTGGGGCGGAAACAATTTCTGGCCGAAAAACCCGTACAACACCGCGAATGGCGGTCCGGCCGCAAACCAGAACGCGTTCTTCACATCAGCGTCCGCACGCGCGGCCTATCAAAAACGCTTGCGCTACCTCGTGGCGAGGTACGGTTACAGTCCGAATCTGCTCGGGTGGGAATTCTTCAACGAGATCGACAACGTGTATGCCTATTTGAACTCGACGGACGTTGCCAACTGGCACCGCGCCATGGGCGACTGGCTGGACGCCAACGATCCATTTCATCATCTCGTGACCACCAGCCTCACCGGCAACAGCGATCGAGCCGAAATCTGGAGTTTACCTCAGCTCGATTTCGCGGCGTATCATTCGTACAACGAACCCAATCCTGTCTTGCGTCTGTCGAGCGTGACGCAGTCCTTTCTGCAACGCTACCGCAAGCCGGTCATGATCGGCGAATTCGGCATTGATTGGCGCGGTTGGTCCCGGGAGCAAGATCCGCATTTGCGCGGATTGCGCCAAGGCCTTTGGGCGGGTGCGCTCGGCGGTTCCGTTGGCACCAGCATGTCCTGGTGGTGGGAGAATTTGCATAGCGAGAACACCTACCCGCTCTTTCAGGCGGTTGGGAAAATTCTGAGCCCCACCTCCTGGGGAAAAGGAGATTGGAAACCGATCAGTTTCAAAACTTCCGGTCCGCCGCCGGTCACCGTCGGTGATCCGATCGCCGGGCAGTCCCCGTTTCAAGCCACACTCCGCCTGAGCGGCCAATGGGGTGGAAAACCCCTGGGGCAATTGGCGGTGGCAAATCCGGCCGCGGCCGATCTCGCTCCGACGACTTTGAATGGTTTTGTGCATGGCACCGCGCATTCGGATTTGCGAACCTCCTTTCGGCTGAGCGCATGGTTGACGAATGACGCGCGCATTGTCATGCACCTGAATTCGGTGTCGGACGGCGCCATCCTGACGGTGCGGGTCGATGGCGTGGAAACGTTCCGCCGGAGTCTGCCGAATCGCGATGGCGGTTACGAAGTGAACAACGAATACAATGAAGACATTCCGGTGTCATTGGCTGCGGGCAAGCACCTCATCGAAATTCGCAATGCCGGGGCTGATTGGTTTTTTCTCGATTGGGTCCGGCTGGAACAGGTGTTGCCGGCCAGTTACCCCGGGGGATGGGAACCATCGCCAGTCGCCATTGGACTGCAAGGCCAGCACATGTCACTGCTTTATGTTGTTGCGCCTGGGGCGGCATTTCCGGCCGGGGCGACCAACACCGCCTTGCCGGTGCAGAGCGGCAAATCGGTGGTGATAACCAACTCACCTGCGGGCAAGTTTGGCGCGCAGTGGTTTGATCCGAAAACAGGACAATTAATCGCCGAGAAGCAGCATGAAGCAACGAACGGAACTTTGACGCTGCCGTTGCCGGATTTTCGCGAGGACCTCACCGGCCTGATCACACTGCGGCCCAGGTTGCAGGCTTTAAGAATGCAGGCCAGCGGCGCGTTCCAATTCCGTCTCGAATCCGATCCCGGAGCGCGTTTCCAAATCGAGTCCTCCACAGATTTGGCGAGGTGGAGTGATGCCCTCGTCGTGACCAATGAACTCACTGGCGCAACCACCAATTCCATTTCGCAATCGCCATCCGCCCGCCAGGAATTCTTCAGAGCGCGGCGCGTGAATTGAAGAGGAATGATCCTTTGCTACTTCCGCACCGTCGTCACATCCGACCACCAAATGATGTCGTTGACCGAGTCACCGGCGGGCACATTGAGCGCCAGGCTGTTGTTGTAACGAACGGGCGGTTGGATCTTCTTGCCGCGCCATCGATGGATTTCCGAATGGCCGTCGGAGAATGAAAGCCCCGCGGCGCCGTTGTGGTATGCGGCAGGAAAATCGATAATCTGGGCCGCTTTCGCTCCCCACTCGGCCATCTGCACAGCGCAGGCCGCGTCATTGATGCTGTCGGGATGTTCGTCCACCAGAACCCAGGTTTTTACCGGGTGCACAATCTGAGTCAGTTTGGAATAAGTGCGATAGGTGCTGCCGGGCAGCCAGCTCCCGTTATCGAACACCTGGCTCATGGAATTGCTTCGCACCCGCGGCACTCGTTGCCCGGTCGAATTCCGAACCATGCCGATATCGGAGGGACACTTCCAGAGAGTGAAACTTTTACCGATATAAGGCATGAGGGGGCTAGTGCGAATGTCGACGTTTGGGTCCCAATTATTTCGGCTCGAGCTGAAGTCGAGATTGCCATTCACCCAACGCACTCGCTTTTCGGCGGGGGCCACATCGAGCGAGGCCAGGAGCAGGTCGTTCCATTCCTCCGCATAAATGCGCCAGCCAATCATCATCTGGCGCAGGTTGTTCATGCATTGAATGCCTTTGGTTTTGCCTTTGGCGCGCGATAAGGCCGGCAACAGCATCCCGGCAAGAATGGCGATAATGGCAATCACCACCAGAAGCTCGATCAACGTGAATCCGCGACGGTGAAAAGCGTTCCGAACAGAAGGGATAAAAGGTTTCATGGTTCGTTTGTGATGGGTCGAATTTTATCGTCTCATACTGTGAAAAGTAAAGTCTCATCCTGGAAAACACCAGTGAACACCAGCAAACGCAACTCAACGCCAGACTTTAGGTTCAATCGCCCAGCAAATCCACGCAAATCAGGTCACCGGTTGTTTTGATCCCGTCGCGCACGTAAAGCCGGCCATCGGCATACGCCGGATTGCACCAGTTGAAACCGCATATTTGCGCCCGGCTGATTTCTCGAAACTCGTTCGGATTGGCTTCGATGAGCACCAATTGACCGGCATCCGTCAGCACCAACAGGTTCTTTCCCAACACCAAAAAGGACGCGTGCGCTTTGTCGGACGAACTCACGAAATAACCCGCTTTGGTCCAACGCAATTTCCCCGTCGCCGCTTCCACGCAAAATAAATTCTTCTCCGGGCCCAAACCGTAAAGGAAATCGCCAACCAAAACCGGGCTGGCGAAATTGATTGCGGATTCTTTGCTCAACCAGGCTTGCTCCGCTTTGAATCCGTCGCCCTCGCGCACGATGCGCGTTCCAACCAATCCCACTTGATGTGAAGCGACGATGACGACGTCGCCGTGCACGACCGGGGTGGTGACATGCCGGCCGAATGCGGTTTTCATCGGAACGCGCCACAAGAGTTCACCGGAGCCGCGGTCCAGCCCGAGCAAAGCTTCCGCCATGAAGCAGATCCCTTGTTTGCGGCCGGCCAATGTGGCCACGATGGGCGGCGCATAAGCGGCAGCTTCGCTGGTCGATTTCCAAACCACGCGGCCATTCAACTTATCGAAGCAGACGACACCGGCGCCATTTGTGCCGCCGACGCATCCGATCAGGTGGGGCCCATCGATTATAGGCGTGCCATTGTTGCCGTGGCGCGTGGCGCCGAGCGCGCCACCTTTTTCGCCGATGAATACGGCTTCAAAATCCTGAGTGTAATTGGCGCGCCAGATCAGTTGTCCATCGGCGGTGCTGCGGCATTGCAATTCCCCTTTGCACGAGAGGGCATAAACCCGATCGCCTTCGACCATCGGTGTGGCGCGCGGACCGGCTGGACCTTGCATGTCACGAAACACATCATCAATGACGGCCTGCCAGACTTCACGGCCATCGTTCGCATCGAGCGCAATCAACGTTTCTTTTCCCGCTCTGCCGTCGAGGTGAAAAACCTTGCCTCGAGCCACGACGGGTGAAGCGAGGCTTTCACCGCAATTAAGCCGCCAGATAGTTTTTGGTTCGGGCGGAAGTTGAGCCGGAATTTTTTCCGAAACGGGCACATGCCCATTGCGCTCGGGACCTCGCCATTGCGGCCAATCTGCTGCGGCGACTTTGTCAGACGAAAGGATCAACAGCGCGAGACAAGCGCATGCGCATCGACAAGCGGAAATCATGGCCGGCAATTCAGCTGCAATTCCAGATCAGGTCAAGCGCAACCTGTGGGAGCTTTCAAGAGAGCCCGGCAACTAAAACGAGCTGCGAAAGAGCTTTTCAACCTCATCGAGCTGGGATAACAATTTGCGTCCGGGTCCTACCGGTGCAGGCCAATTTCCCTGCCGCCAGTAAGACACCGTTATGCAATGAGAGAGTTAGCTGCAATCTCCACCCATGGCCGCCCGCGAAGCGGCGCCTTCACACTGATCGAATTGTTAGTGGTGATTGCGATTATCGCCATCCTGGCGAGTTTGCTCCTGCCCACGTTGAGCCTGGCCAAGGACAAAGCCAAAAGCGCTGGCTGCAAAAACAATCTCCGCCAACTCATGATTGCCGACGTCATGTTCGAAGAGGACCACAACAAATTCCCCATCGGCTGGTTTCCGCCCAAGGAAATTTGGTATCGGCAATTGCAGCCCTACTTGGGACGCAGCACGAACACCGCGGGCAAAGGCGTGTTCATTTGTCCTTCGGGCAAAAAAGGCGGCACTTGGGAAGAAGGCGGATTTTGGGATTATCTCACCTACGCCCAAAACTCATTCATCAACACCGGGCGCGACGACATGGGACTGCGCCACATCGAAGACATTCCGGGCACGGTCATGTTTGGCGATACCGATGGGTGGGATGCCTGCCTTTACTCGGATACCGCGGCAACGGCCAATGTCCTTTATCGCCACAGCGGCGGGAGTGAGTGGTTCAGCACCAAAACGATTCGTCAGACCAGCCGGCGCCGTCCCGCGAAGATTAAGTTTGGCACGGCCAACCTTGTTTTTGTGGATACGCATGTGGAGGCGGTTAAAAAAGCGCCGGAAAAACTTTTCACCCCTAAACGGGATTGATCGAGCCATTGCTGCCGATGGCCTTTTGCTCGCTTGACCGATGGTCCCGCCCGCGTTGTTTTCTTGAGCTGTGAACTTTGACTTCGTGATTTTGATTCCTTTGGCGGCCTTGATCGCCGCCGGCCTGGTAATGCGCAACCGATCGCCACGGTTGGCTCCGTGGTTTCTGGCTACAGGGTCGGCCGGCTGTTTGATCGTGGTGGGATGGCTTTTTTATCGCGAATTGATTTCCGCCGGGCCATCGGGTCCGGACCGGCCGCAAGCGGCGGTGGCTTACATTCTCGGCCAACAGGCCGCGCGCGAATTGATCGGAAAGAGCGGCACCGTCGGAATCATTCTCTCTCCTAAAATGTTTTCGGCGGAAACGCTCGATTCGCAGTATGACACTTTCGCGCGAGTGCTATTACCTTTTCCGGATTTGAGCTTCAAAGAAATCACATTGAAAAGCAGCGCGCGGGCGGTGCGGGAAGGAACGGTTCCGCGGGAGGATTTTGAAAAGTTGTTGAGTGAGGAAACGGGCATGGTTGCGTATGTTTCCTTTGCAGGCGTGCCGGCAAACGTGCATGAACTGCCGCCATTGCAGCAAAAAAATCCAGCGCCATGGTTTGTTTACGATCCCAGCGGAAGCACCCATTGGATGACCGCCTTGCAAAGAGGATTGATTCGAGCCGTGGCCGTCCCGAAACCCGGAATGGCTGGCGCAAAAGCCGAACGCATCTCAGGATCGCCCGAGGAGATTTTCCGCAAGCAATTCGAGTTGATCACGCCGGAGAGCGATGGCGTGCGGAAGTAATCGCTGGCCCCATATCGGAAACGCGGCTCAAACCGCCTCTTCGCGCGTAGCAGCCTGAAGTGAGTCGGCTCTAATTTTTTCTGTGCGCAGGCCAACCGACGATCTCTGCAGTTTCCCTCGCGAAAAATCGCGCAACCCAAACCCAAAATTCCATCCGGCAGACACGTAAGCGATGGCGAGGAACAAATGAAGCGCACTCACATAACAAGAGGACGAACTCACATGCGATGCTACGAAAAATTCTTCGCGGACTACCACCAGACTCGCGCGCGGAGGCGTTCAATGCGTTCTTTGATGGCGCTCGAAAGTGCGCGACAATCCTGAAGCAGCGCGGCGTATTCGGTGTGGTTCGTGCGGTGAAAGAGGTGTTCGAGCATTTCCCGGCAGAATTCGCAATCGGACAGCGCCCAGCGGCATTTGACAATGTTCCCGCAAATCGTTTCTTCGTCGTATCCCAATCCATGACCGCCAGCCAGGTTGGCGCAGATGCGTCCGGCGGAGAGGTAGAACACCGTTTCCAGAGTGGGATCTTCGAGTTTCATCACGCGCACCGCGAAATCACGCGCTTGCTGTGAAATCTCCGGATAGCCTTCGTTCTCCGCGGGGTTGTTCTCGAACGCCTCCATCTCTTCGTCGGCATCGGCAGAGGCCTCGCCCGTTTCGGCCGAGTTGCTTTCCAATTCCAGCGGAACTTCGCCATCCAAGGAATGATCGGTTTCGAATTCGAACGGATCGTTCTCGGGAGTTTCTGCGGGTTCGGTGCCTGATCGGACGCGATCATGAAGGTCATCGGCAAATTGCCACTTCTCCCAATCCGGATGATCGCCCAGGACAGCCATGTATTTGTCCATGAGTTTCTGATTCTGAAAAAGTTCCCGTTCCCACCATTTTTCATCCGGACGCTCCGGCGGCTCATTGAACTCGAAGCTCATTGCCGTTTACATAACAAGATTTTGCCTCCCATTCAACGCTCTTCACCGAGTTTGTACCCCTCCAACCATGCCCCCCATGCCTCCCTTCAACCCTTCAACTCTTCAACTCTTCAACTCTTCAACTCTTCAACTCTTCAACCATTTAACCATTTAACCATTTAACCATTTAACCCTGCCCTCTTCCCCACAATCAGTTTAAAGGCGACATGAGCCCACCCACCCGGCATATTCAGCGTCATGAGAACAATCGTCCTCGTCGGGTGTGTCCTGGCATTTATTCTCGCGAGCGCAGGTTCCGGCATTTATTTCAAACTGGCCGCCGAAAATCATGGCCGCACAGCCTGGTGGTATTTCATCATCGGAAATTTTATCGGCGTGATTTGTCCGATTGCGTTGACCTTCGCGTTGAAATATGGGCATCCCAACGTGATTTACGCGCTTTGTTTCGGCGGCGCTTTCGCGCTCTTGCAGATTGCTTCCTGGCGATTCTTTAAACAACCGCTCAGCTTTTGGCAATGGGCCGGCGTCTGCGCCGTTGCCGCGGGCATCGTCCTGCTGCATGTTCGGGAGGCCCGCTGATGGGAATGGTTCAACGACGTTGCGTTTGGCGTTCGGGCTTATCGAGATTGAGCACCGCGTAACGCAACCCGCCCTGACTCCACACCCGCAACAACACCGAATCGGCTCGCACACGTTGCAATGCTTCCGATGCTTCCTCGGCAGATTTCACCGGTTGCCGATTGACTTCCACGATCAGATCCCCCGGCCGCAAACCCGCGCTAAAAGCCGCCGATCCAGGAGTCACATCGGTGATCAATGCGCCGCGGATGTTGGGTGGGACATCGAGTTGACGTCGGATTTGCGGGCTCAATTCGTCGAGGACGAAGCCTTCGAGCTGCGGTTCTTCCGCGGGCCGCGATTTGCCGCCGGGTTGAGCCTGGCTGAACAAGTCCTGTTCCTCGACCGGCAGTTCACTGAGCGTCACGCTCAGGGTGCGTTCCTTTCCATCGCGAAGCAACTTGACGGTCGCTTTGGTTTTCGGCGCGGTCTGCGCCACGAGCAATCGCAAATGCCGGCTGTCGTCGATCGGCTTGCCGTTGAACTCGGTGACGACATCCCCCTCTTTGATGCCGGCGGCGGCGGCGGGGGAATCAGGTGTGACGCCGGCAATCAACGCACCTTTGTCTCCGGTAATCTTGAAGGCGCGGCGCAATTCGGGCGTTAAAGGCTGAATGAAGACTCCCAGATACCCACGCACCACGCGGCCCGATTTGATAATCTGATCCATGATGAACCGGGCCATGTTGATCGGCACGGCAAATCCAATGCCTTGATTGCCACCGCTTCGACTTAGAATGGCCGTGTTGATCCCCACGAGGCGGCCTTGCGTATCGGCGAGCGCGCCGCCGGAATTTCCAGGATTGATGGAGGCATCGGTCTGAACAAAATCCTCATAATCCACAATGCCGAACCCGCTCCGGCCTGTGGCGCTCACGATCCCCATCGTCACCGTCTGCCCGACTCCAAAAGGATTGCCAATCGCCAGCACGATGTCGCCGACCTGGAGTTTGTCACTCGCACCCATCGTGACTGCCGGAAGGTTGGTGGCATCCACTTTGACCACCGCCAATTCTGTCGGCGGATCCGTGCCGATGACACGGGCCGTGTATTCGGTTCCGTTGGCCAGCGCAACTTTGATTTCATCCGCGCCTTCCACCACGTGATTGTTCGTCAAGATGTAACCGTCCGGCGTCACGATCACGCCAGAACCAAGGCTTTGTTCGAGACGCGAACGCGATTGGGGCACGCCGCCTTCGTCGCCGAAACCGAAGAAACGTCGAAAAAATGGATCATTGAACAAGGGAGACATCCGAAGATTTTCCCGCACGGTTTTGGTGCTGTAAATATTGACCACACTTGGCGCCACCTTTTTCACGACGGGCGCGAAGCTGCCGGGCATGAGCGTGTCATGACTTGCTGCGGGTGCCGGAGCGGAAATCGTCCGTGGCGGCCGGTTGGTACTCGCGGCCAAAACGAAGGATTGAGCGGGAACAAACAGCCACGCAACCAAAACGAAAACAGTCGTTGAAAACCAGGCACTCGAACGTTTCATGAGATGATCCTTTCCTTGTTCCGGCGCGGCCTGGCCATAATGGCGGCAGGCACACAGGTCAAATTGAGTGAATCTATTGCGGGACAAAGCGGATTCCATCGGGGGCAGACCTGTTTGTTTCTTGCGAGGAAAGATGGGGCGCCACCCTTTTGAGCTGCGTCTCGATGCCTCGTCTGCCGCCCCGCAGGATGAGACAACCATTCGAATCATGAAGGGGCGCTGCTTCAGGTTTCATAAAGCGAGTGATCGGGAATGATTGGGTTGAAGCCCGCAACGTCAGTGGTCGATGCTCGACAGGCGAAAGAACTTGCCGCAAAGTGAGTCCACCACACACCATGCGCCGGCGAAAAATTATTTTTTGGATGGTGGCGGGCATCTTCCTGGTAGCGTCTGTTTTTGTTGCTTTTCTCCTATCAGGTCCCGCGGCGGAACCGATGCCTGAACCGAATGGTTACCATGATTTGTTCAAGGCAAGCCAGCAGGTCATCACCGCATTCAACGAACAATCGAGCACGCCGATTGGTCTCTCCGAATATCGTCATTTCGACGCTGCGCTCTTGCGGACGGCAGTGAATGCGAATGCTGAGGCGCTCCAGATCGCTCGACTTGGACTCGCAAAAGAATGTCGAATTCCCGCCGAAGCGGTTGAAGCCACCTTTCTCGGTTTTAATTCGCTCGTGGCCTGGCGTGGCTTGGGGAGTGCCTTTGCCGCTGAAGGTTACTTGGCCGAACTCGAGGGTGACTTTGATCGCGCGGCGCTATCGTACCTCGACTTGATTCACTTGGGGCATGACTCCTTTCGTGGAGGTTTGATCATGCACCGCCTGATCGGTCAGGCGTTCGAGAGCATCGGCCTGAACGCGCTCGCACCGCTGGCAGACAAAGTCGATGCGGAGTCCGCTTCTGCAATTGTGCGCCGACTGAGGGAATTCGAACGGAAGAGGGAACCGGCGCAAAGGACTATTCGATTTGATCGGCATCAAACGTGGAAAAAGGAGGGCATTCGTGGTTACGTCACGTCTGTAAAGATGACGCGCTCACTTTTGCCATGGAAAAGATTCTCGGGACGGTTCCGTTCCCAATTCGATCATTTGCGCGCCAAATCGCTGGAAGTGACCATCGCTTTTGCCGCTCGATCATTTGCTCACGAGCATGGTGCACCACCGCGAAATATTACTGCTCTGGTGCCGAAGTATTTTGACGATGTGCCGCGTGATCCACTGACTGGAAGAGTGGTTACGTTGACCTGGCGTGCCCCCATTTACAGACCGCGTGCGGATGCCGCTCGTTTGCCGACCATGCCGCCACGCCTTGAATAAAGCCTTGTGTTGCGACGGTCATTCCATTCCGCATTCCTATGAAAGTATCAACTCGTCACATAGTCATAAACCGACAGGTGTTGCATTGCGCCACAGGGTGGGCGCGGTGTTTGCCTTGTCTCACAATCGTAAGCCTGGCTTCGGCCTTGCACTTGATGATGTCTTCCATGGCCCAGCAACCCGCGCTTTCCCCCGACCTGATTGTG
Source organism: Verrucomicrobiota bacterium (assembly GCA_040754135.1). Classification (GTDB taxonomy): domain Bacteria; phylum Verrucomicrobiota; class Verrucomicrobiia; order Limisphaerales; family SIBE01; genus JBFMDG01. The sequence goes on along the minus strand of JBFMDG010000044.1, from coordinate 5,869 downwards.
TTCAACGCAAATGTGCGAACGCTCGAGGCGGCATCGCCGCGTGCCGAAGCCGTTGCGATTTTGGGGAACCGCATCGTGGCCGTCGGATCGAGCGTTGAGATCCAGAAACTCGCCGGGAGCGCGACGCGGCAGATTGACGCCAAAGGCCGTTTGATGCTGCCGGGGTTCAACGATGCCCATGTGCATTTCCTCAGCGGCGGATTTCAGCTCTCTGGCGTGGATTTGCGCGACGCGCATTCGCCGGAAGAAATGGCCGCGCGGTTGAAGTCCTTCGCCTCGAAAATTCCCACCGGCCAGTGGATCACTGGAGGCGATTGGGATCACGAACGCTGGGCGGGCGCACCCTTGCCCACACGCCAAATGATCGATGCGGCCACACCGAATCATCCGGTGTTCGTCACGCGACTCGATGGCCACATGGCATTGGCGAACAGCGAGGCCTTGAAACGGGCCGGAGTCAATCGCGAGAGCAAAGATCCGCCAGGTGGATTCATAGTTCGCGATGCCAGCGGCGGACCAACCGGCATTCTCAAGGACGCGGCGATGAGTTACGTGAACAAACTGATTCCGGCCGCGACTTTCGAGGAAAACCTCGCGGCGGCGCGCGCGGCCAGCGAGCACGCGATCCGCCTCGGTGTCACCAGCGTTCAGGACATGTCGGCGGGCGCAGATGTGGGAGTCTATCAAACGCTGCTGCGGCGGGGTGAACTGAAAACCCGCATTTACGCGGTGGCGCCGCTTCCGCATTGGGACCGGCTCGCGCGCGTTGGGGTTCGCGCGGCTTTCGGCGATCCGCTTTTGCGTGTGGGCGGTTTAAAAGGCTTTTCCGACGGCAGCCTTGGATCCACCACCGCTCTGTTTTTCGAGCCCTACCTGGATTCGCCTCACACGAGCGGTTTGCCCGGTGATGAAATGTTTCCCGATGGCGCCATGCTCGAACGCGTGCGGGGAGCCGACCGTGCCGGATTGCAGGTGATGATTCACGCGATTGGCGACAAAGCCAACGATCAGATCCTGACCATTTTTGAAACGGTGACTCGCGAGCATGGAGCGCGTGACCGGCGGCTTCGCATCGAGCATGCGCAACATCTCCGCCGTGAAGACATCCCGCGCTTCGGAAAGGCGAAAGTGATTGCGTCAATGCAACCGTATCATTGCGCGGACGATGGCCGCTGGGCGGAAAAACGGATCGGACCCGAGCGCGCCAAAGGCACGTATGCCTTCAGGTCATTGCTCGAGAGCGGAGCGGTGCTGGCGTTTGGTTCTGACTGGACGGTTGCGCCGCTTAACCCGTTGTTGGGAATCAAAGCGGCCGTGACCCGACAAACGCTCGATGGCAAACATCCGAATGGCTGGGTACCCGAGCAAAAGATTTCCGTCGAAGAAGCAGTGCGCGCCTATACACTCGGATCAGCCTACGCTGAGTTCGCCGATCAGGTGAAGGGAACCATTGCCCCTGGAAAGCTCGCGGATTTGGTGTTGCTTGATCTGGATATTTTCAACCTCGAACCCGCCCGCATTGATCACGCGAAAGTGGTGCTCACCGTCTTTGACGGTCGTGTCGTGTTCGAGTTGTGATCGACGCCGCGCCGGGCGCGGCGCCTGACAGGAGAGACGTTGTCACTTCCTTTGGCGGAAAGCTTTTCGGAAACCTTGTCGAAAAGATTTTTGATCAACAAAGTTTGGGACGAAGTTTTCGACAAAGGTGTGATTGCAAAATGTCCAAAGTTATAATGCTGCGCCGGGCGCGGCGCCGTCTTGGAATTCAACTTTGCTTCAAGTTGGCTTATCGCCTCGAAAGGAACAGCCGAAGCACGTACCAGAACATCATTGCGACCGAAGCGAACAGCGCCAGGGCGGCGCCCACATAGCGATCTTCGGGATAATGATGCAGCACGTTCGAGGTGTCGTAGAGAATGGCTCCGCCGGCCAGAGCGATCATCGCGACCGAGAAAATGGTTCCGAGATTGAATCCGAAAATTGCCGCCGCCACAATGAGCAACAGGGCCACAATGCCGCCCCACATCAGCACGCCGCGCATAAACGAAAAATCTTTGCGCGTCCAAAACACCAGAGACGTCAGGCAACCAAATCCAAGCAAGGTGACGGCGGCGGCGCTTTGGATGACCCCATCAGCCTTGTATTGGGCGAGGTACAGGAGCGGGACGAAAATGATCGCTTCCGCCACGACGAAGCCGAGCAGGGCGAGATATTGCACCGGTTTGGATTGGGCTTGGTTTGCCGCATGGGTAGCGAGCCAGGAAACCAGCACGAACCCTCCCAACACCAGCAACCAGGAGACGCTCAGCAACCCGCGGGCGATCACGGCGGACAGTCCCGACGTGAACAGAAACACCTCGATGAGGACGAAAGCGACGATGGCGCCGAGGAGATGCGCGTAGGTCCGCATGATAAACCGAGAGCGTGAATCGACATCGAGATCGATGACCGGAATGGAAGGGCTGTAAGTGGACGCGTTCATGGGCATTCAATTGTTGGATTTCCGTTTTTCCTGCCAGTTCGCGGCCAAACTAGCTCAACCCTCAATCGTCAGTCAATGAATTCATCCGGTTGGCCGTTGGCCGCTTGCCCGGATGCGCCTCCGGATTTGCCTGCACGAGTTTGCTTTTGACAACCCCGGCGACGAAGGAGGACTATGAGTCCTGGAAAGGAGAACGTTTATGGCCGAACATGACAAACTAATTGAGATTTTAAACGAGGCAGTCTCTTTGGAATACACTGCCGCGATCCAGTATAATCAACACAGCATGTTGTTAACGGGCCGCGACAAGGTGTTGTTCGAAGACCTGTTCAAAGACAGCGCCAAGGAAGCTCTGGCCCATGCCAAGATGTGGGGCGACCGCATCGTTTACCTCGGCGGAGTTCCCAAAGCTGAAATCGGATCAATTCGCCAATCCACCAACATCACGGAAATGCTCGAGATGGATCTCGAAATGGAAAAACGGGCCGTCGAAACTTACAGCCGCGCTCACAAGGTTTGTAAGCACGAGCCGACGCTTTACATGCTGGAAAACCACATCCTCGATGAAGACAAGGATGTTGAGGAATTGCAAAAACTCTTGGGAAAAGTTGGCATCGCTCAGGGAGCAGCCCCGGCCGAACGCAAATCCGCCTCGGCACAACGCTGATCAAGTCAGGAAGCGACTGCCCTTCCAAATCTGTTCACGCCCATCGGAACCGGGTTCCTCGAAAGCATGGAGGAATCACTCGACGCAATTCTCTCGCGCCAATGGTCCGGGAAATGGAATCACTTTTGCACTGGAACTCTCTTCCGACCGGGCTCTCCTTCGCATCTCTTCTACCGCCTGCTCCAGCAACGGCAGTTGCTCCAACGGAACGGTCAGCGTCCCCGCCGGGTACCATCCGAGCCGTTCGTCATGGCTCTCGACCAGAATCTTCACGCGCATCCCTGAAAGATGCGGCTCCATCTCGACGCGAACGCGTTGGGACTGTTGCAATGAATCGAATTGCTGCGACACCATAACTGTAAAGTGCGTTGAAGATAACGGGTCTGGCCGAAACGTGCTTCCGGTAAATTGCGATTCTTTGACCGCTGCTTGCGCATCCCGAGTTTCGGCAGAATGCATTGACCAGCCATCGGGAGCGTCAGATGGATCGACGGCAAGTCCGGTTCGCCCCGAGGGGTGAAACGATCACGCGCCGCCATTCCGCTGCGTTTGTGTTTTGACGGGATACAATCCTGGGCAACAACCAAACGCTTCATGAAACGCGCTGCTGAAATGACTCAAACTGTTGTAGCCCACCTCAAAAGCCGCTTCTGTCACGTTGCAACGTCCGCAACGCAATAGCTCGGCGGCGCGTTCCAGGCGAACGCGGCGCAGGTATTGTTGCATGGTCATGCCCAGCTCGGCCGAGAATTGCCGGCTCAAATAATACGGACTGCACCCCACCCTCTGCCCGAGTTGTTCGAGCGACGGCGGACTTTTCAGTTCCTGATTGAGGATGACCACAACTTTTTCGACGCGTTCGCGGGCGGCGCGTTGCGCGCGTGTGCACAAAAGCTCGCCATCGGGCGGACGAAAGAAAAGCTGAGCGGCAATTTCGAGCGCTTTGCATTGAAACCACAACTCCTGAGCCGGCTTAAAGACTGGACAATGTTTTAAACTCTCGACCAGCTGAAGCACCACAGAGGTCACCGGTTCTGGTGAAGCGACCAACGACCCCGCGGTTTCATGAAGGACAACGGCCCGCACAAGTGGATGCAAATTGTCCGATTGATTTCGCAGGTGCCTCTCCACAAACGCGGGCGAGAACTCGATTGTGATGAATCGATGCCACTGCTCCACCTGACGCCACGCTTTCAAAGGAGGCTCGCTTTGATAGTAGAGGGTGAAGAATTTCGGCCGCAGGGTCACGGTTTGGACAGCATCGCTGATCGAACCGATGCCATCCAGGTTAATGCACAATTCGATGCCGCCGGGGTGAAAACTTCGCGACCAATCGAGCGAAGCGGCGCATTGAAATTCGTGCCACTCGACGCTGAACCCGCTCTGGCGCATTCCGGCGAAAAGCGGTCGCCATCCCGCAGCGATCTCCGCCCAAACGTCCGCTTCTGAAAATGCGCCCGGCTTCATCCGCGCGGGCGAGCAGTTCTCGACCGTCCCTTCATTCGGGTTGTGTCGAGCGCTGACAGGATTCACCAATTTCACCGCGATAGTGTAATGAGAATCGGTCTCAATCGCAAGCGGCGGTCCTCTGATCCTTTCGTTTTCCCTCCGCACCGTCGTAAAACTCGATTTCCGCGCGATGAGCGGAGGCTGGCCGAGCATTCGTGCAGCGATTTTCGGAATTTCTTGCCTCGTATTCTCTCCGGCGTAGAAAGTGATCCTATGAAGTCCAACGGTTCTTTGCCCCATCTTATTTTCGCCATTGCCTCATGCGCTGCCGGATTCCTGCAGATTCAATCCGTTCAAGCTCAAACCGCCGCAGATGCCGAGGCGCTGCGCGCCGGAAAAACCTTTATTGCCACTCCCCTTTATTCCGCAGCGGAGGATGAACGCATTCTCGCGTTGTTCAAAGGCCTGCGGGTGGCGGACGTGACCGATGGCATGGACGCCGTGGGCCTGCAAAACATCGGCTTGATGAATGCCGATATTCGGCCCTTGTGGAAGGACACGGAAAAGTTCAGCCACAGGTTCATCGGCATCGCTGTAACCGCGCGCTACATTCCCACGCAACGGCCGCCCGCCGGCAAAATGTCCGAAGCCGATTATGACGCGTGGGTTGGACGCTGGTACAAAGAAATTTCGAGCGAACCATTCGTCCCCTTGCTGCGGCCGGGGAGCGCACTCGTTATTGAAGATGCCGCCGAAGCCGATGTTGGGTCGATCGGTTCGAATAACATCATGAGCTGGAAACTGAAGGGATGCGTGGGCGTCGTGACCAGCGCCACCGCACGCGACACTGATGAAATTATTACTGAAAAAATCCCGCTCTATTTCAAAAAGCCCGGTCGAGGCATTCGCCCGGGGCGCAACGAAATCGAATCCGTGAACCGCCCTATTGTCTGCGGCGGTGTGACGGTGATGCCCGGCGATGTGATCGTAGCCGATGGCGACGGGGTGTTGGTGGTGCCGCGGGCTCGGGCAGAAGAGGTGGCGCGCTATGCGAAAAAGATTCTCGATGGCGACAAGGCGGCGCGGCGGAATTTGTATCAGAAACTCGGATTGCCTCCGGACGATTCGGTCAAAGAATGACCGACCAAACGTCTCGGTCTCTGCAACTGCATCACGGCGCCCGATGGATCGTGCAGGGCACGAACCAGGTGTTGGAATTCACAACGCCGCTGCAATTTGCTGAAATCAAAGCGCCGCAAGGTTTCCATGGA
>JBFMDG010000043.1:0-19270 GCA_040754135.1 Verrucomicrobiota bacterium | reverse complement strand
GGCGCGTATCGAAAAAACTATCATGATCCGTCCGACGATTGGGGCCGTGAAGGCGGGGTGTTGCGCTGCGGGCCTGGCGGTGAGAATCTCGAAATTGTGGCGCGCGGTTTTCGCAATCCCTGGGACATCACCTTCGATGACGAGTTCACCTGGCTGGGCACCGACAACGATCAAACGATGGGCGACAAAATCTTCTCCCCGTTCTTTGGCGCGCATTTCGGGTGGGGGCATGCCTGGAGTTACGATTGGAAAGGGGAGGGACATTTGCCGACGGTGCCAGCCAGCGGACCTTTGTTTGAAGGTTCGGGAGCCGGGGTGATTTTTTGCGGGCTGGCGCGTTACCCGGAAAAGTATCGCGGCGTTTTTCTCATCAACGATTGGATGCGCCGTGAGATTTACGTTTATCGCCCCATGTGGGATGGAGCGCTGCTTGTTCCGCAGCAGCCCGCCTTCGATCTGCTCGCCGCGGCTGGCAGCGGCCGCACCATGCAAAGCAGTGGCGGAAGAAAATTCGATCCGGTCGATATCGAGATCGGTCCTGACGAAGCGATTTATGTTTCGAGCTGGGGGCGCGAGTACGGGGCGGCGGTGCGCGATGGGGAAATGGTGAATGAAGGACGCATTTACCGGTTCTGGCCGAAAACCGCTCCGCCTAAAAGTTGGAGGAATGCGAGGCGCGATCGGCCGCTGAGCGACTGGACGACGGCAGCGCTCTTAAGCGAACTCGATGCGCCATTGCCGGCTTGGCGCGTCAATGCCCAGGAAGAATTGATCCGGCGCGAAGCGCAAACCGAATTGAAAAACGTGCTGTTGCAACCAGGCCGGTCAAAAGCACTCGAAACCTGGAGCGCCTGGACCTTGGGGCGAATCCGGCCAACAGATCCAGAGCTGCACGCCCTGTTTGTGCGATGGGCGAAAGCGGAGGAAACTTCGCTCAACCTGCGCGTGCAAGCGCTCCGGATTCTTACCCTTCGCAAATATTTTCCGGAATCTCTCCGCGATCTGGCAAGCCACCGCGAGCCGCGCATTCGCCTCGAAATGATGTTGGCAGTTCGCCAGGTGGGTGATGCGAGTTGGAAAACCACATTGCTCGAACGCGCCGATCACGAGCAGGATCGCATCGTCTCTTACGCACTCTGGGGTGCGTTGGGAAGATTGTTTCCGAAACCAGAACGGATGGCGCTCCTCAAGGATTCCAGGAAAGGTGTGCGGCGCGCGGCCTTGTTGAGTTTGCTCGAAGAAGATGCGTTGCCCGATGACGCGCTGCGGGCCGCAGCGTCAGACAGTGACGCCGTGACCGCTGACCTTGCCAAACGACGCCTGGCAGGCAAAGCCGAAGTCGTCATCCGAGGTCCCGCATTACCCGCCCGCATGGATTCAGCTCGCGCCGCCCGCATTACTCGCCGATCTGATGAAAAGGAGGTGGACGCGCGCCGCACGCCGGCGTTAATGCCACAACCCAAGCGCGCGGAGGTGACAGAGATCCTGGGGCTAATGCCGCAGGCGGACGCCCGCCGCGGACGCGAATTGTTTCTGAGTGAAAACGGCGCCGGTTGCACAGCCTGCCACCAACTCGAGGGTATCGGCAATGTCTTCGCGCCTGATTTGAAGGACATTGGCCGCCGCGCCGATGCCGAGTTCATCATCCGCTCGATTGTCGAACCGAGCGCAGCGATCACCGAAGGATTCGTCACGCACACTGTCACCACGCGCGACGGAGACGAATACTCGGGCATTGTAGTGGAAGAGACGGGCACGGCGATCAAGCTGGCCATGGCTTCCGGTGAAACGACATTGATCCCGCGCAACCTCATCCGAAAACGCGAAACATCGCGGCTGTCGGCCATGCCGGCCAATTACGCGGAATTGTTGACTGCTCATCAAATCGCCGACCTCGTTGCATTTCTGCGCCAATCGAATGCGAATCCCGATTCCACCCCGGCCGCGAGCGAGGAGTTTCGCGTGACCCAAGGGGCTGGCGAATTGCACGTCGCCTTCGGCAAGTCGCCCGTCTTCACCTACATTTTCGAGCATGCCCAATTGACGCGGCCGGCGCTCGTCAATGTGCGCACGCCTTCCGGCATTCTCATCACGCGCGAGTTCCCGGCTCCCGCCGGATCCGACCATGAATGGATGCATCCTGGGATTGGCCTGAGTTTCGGCTGGCTCGATGGACACGATTACTGGCGGATGCGCGCGCGTGTCAAACACGTCCGCTTCACTCGTGAGCCCGCCGTGCGAGACGGCGTTCTCAGCTGGGCCGTGGAAAATCACTATCTGGCCGAGCGGAGCACCGAGCTGGTTTGCATCGAAAAAGCGCAATTCGACCTGCGTCGCAATGAAAGCGGGTTCGCTTTGCACATTGACACGGAATTCTTCAATCCGAACCGGGATTTTTATTTTGGCGATCAGGAAGAGAGCGGCCTTTGTTTGCGCATGCATCCGCGGTTCAGTGTTAGAGGCGGTTCCGGCACCATCCTCAATAATCGCGGTGAGAAAAATGAAGCCGGCACATGGGGCCGCCCATTTCAATGGATCGATTATTCAGGACAGATCGAAAACAAACGCGCCGGCATTCGCATCGAGCCGAACCCGGAAAATCCGCGGCCATGCTGGAGTCACAGCCGCGATTACGGCGTTCTCGTGGCCAATCCGTTTCCGCGCCAGCCGCAGGAACGCCGAGAACCCTACGTCAAGACATCGGTGAAAAAAGGGGAAAGCCTGCGCTTGCGTTTCAATCTCCTGATTTACGAAACGCCGGCGGCGAATTTCTGATCCGACGATGAGATAGGACACCGTAGCAGCCTGAGGTAAGTCGGCTCTGATATTTTCTGCGCGCAAACCGTAACTCGGACCGCTGCGCTTACCTGCGCGCGAAAAGTCGCTCAGGTGAATGGAGGACAGGCAAACGCGTCATGGTTGGTCGAGAGGCGGTGTGACCAGGGATAAGTGATCGAACTCACATTCGATGCTACGGCCGAATTGAATTTTGCGTTCCGTAGCAGCCTGATGTAAGTCGGCTCTGATATTTTCTGCGCGCAAGCCGTGACTTGGATCGATGCGCTTGCCTACGCGCGAGACGTGCTCCGGCGAATGGAGGACTGGGCCAGCGCGTCATGGTTGGTCGAGAGGCGGTGTGACCAGGGATAAGTGATCGAACTCACATTCGATGCTACGGCCGAATTGAATTTTGCGTTTCGTAGCAGCCTGATGTAAGTCGGCTCTGATATTTTCTGCGCGCAAACCGTAACTCGGACCGCTGCGCTTACCTGCGCGCGAAAAGTCGCTCAGGTGAATGGAGGACTGGCAAACGCGTCATGGTTGGTCGAGAGGCGGTGTGACCAGGGATAAGTGATCGAACTCACATTCGATGCTACGGCCGAATTGAATTTTACGTTCCGTAGCAGCCTGATGTAAGTCGGCTCTAATATTTTCTGCGCGCAAGCTGTGACTTGGACCGACGTGCTTGCCTGCGCGCGAAAGGCGCTCCGGCGAATGGAGGACGGCCCAGCGCGTCATGGTTCGGCGGAGAGGCGGCGTGACCAGGAAAAAGTGATCGAACTCACATTCGATGCTACGGCCGAATTGAATTTTGCGTTTCGTAGCAGCCTGATGTAAGTCGGCTCTGATATTTTCTGCGCGCAAGCCGTGCCTTGGACCGACGTGCTTGCCTGCGCGCGAAAGGCGCTCCGGCGAATGGAGGACGGCCCAGCGCGTCATGTTGGTGGAGAGGCGGTGTGACCAGGAAAAAGTGATCGAACTCACATTCCACGCTACGGTCGAATTGAATTTTGCGTTCCGTAGCAGCCTGATGTAAGTCGGCTCTGATATTTTCTGCGCGCAAGCCGTGACTTGGACCGATGCGCTTGCCTGCGCGCGAAAGGCGCTCAGGCGGATGGAGGACTGGCCAGCGCGTCATGGTTGGTTCAGAGGCGGTGTGACCAGGGAAAAGTGATCGAACTCACATTCGATGCTACGGCCGAATTGAATTTTGAGTTCCGTAGCAGCCTGAGGTAAGTCGGCTCTGATATTTTCTGCGCGCAAGCTGTGCCTTGGACCGACGTGCTTGCCTACGCGCGAAAGGGGCTCAGTCGAATGGAGGACTGGCCAGCGCGTCATGGTTGGTTCAGAGGCGGTGTGACCGGGAAAAAGTGATCGAACTCACATTCGATGCTACGGCCGTTTTTATTTGCAGCAGCCCGCGGAAATTTTCGTTTCGGCACTCTCGCGCGCAGAGTTGCGAGACAGTTCAAACTGCTTTTCGCGCCGGGGTAAACCCGGCATCATTCCTGTCAACCACTGGTGCAAAAATGGAAGGGTCATCGGAAAACAAGTTTGCTGGCTGGCAACCGCTGACGTTTGCCGGTGTGGCTGCATTCGCTCGAGCGCCGTTGCGACGGCTGCTGACGGTGCAGTTGTTGACCGCGTCTTTCGCGGCATTTGTGGTGGCGACCTGTTTCGAAATGACCTGGGCGCCGGTCATTGACTCGGCGCTGCAACAACTTCCTGCCACCGGAAAAATTCAGGAACAAACGCTCATTTGGCCAGAAGCAAAACCGAGGCGGCTGGCTGATGGCAAATTCCTCGCCATTGAAGTCGATCCCACCGACAGGCGCGATCTGGGACAGAGCGCGGATTTCCTGGTGGAACTCGGCCATCGCGAATGGCGAGTGCATTCGGTTTTTGGATACGTATCGATTTCGTATCCGGGGGGATGGGTCATTGCCCTGAATCGTGCCGAGGCGGAGCCTTGGTGGGGAGCATGGAAACCAGGATGGATGCTCGGGCTCGGGGCGAGCGTTGTGGTTGCATTAATGGTGAGCTGGAGTGTGCTGGCCGCGCTTTACATGCCTGTGGTCCGCCTGCTGGCTTTTCTTACAGATCGCCGATGCACCAGAGCTGGAGCATGGCGTCTGGCCGGAGCCGCCATGATTCCGGGCGCGCTGTTCCTGGCGGTGGCACTTGGGTTATACGCGCTGCTCTGGCTGAACTTGATCGAGCTGATGGTGGCCTTCCTCGCGCATTTTGCGGTGGGCTGGGTCTTTGTAGCCATTGCCCCCTTTCGATTGCCCAAAATTTTGGAAAGCAAATCGGCAGGTTCGAATCCATTTGCTGGCGAATCCACACGCAAACCTGTCAAAGCCGCCCCGGACGGCGAAACCTCCGACTGACGCGCGTTCAAGCCTGGCCCTTGTAAAAATTCAATGTTCGGCCCAAACCTTCCTGCCAGGTCACGCTCGGTTCATAACGTAATTCGCGGCGCGCGGCGGAAATATCGGCTCGGGAATGCCGCACGTCCCCCGCTCGCGCACTTTCGAATCGCGGCTTTAACTGCTGTCCCGTTAATCGATTCAACACCGCCACCAAATCGAGCAAGGTAATACTTTCGCCACCGCCAATATTGAACACGCCGCCGGCCACACGTTCGACAGGCTCTTCAACTGCGAGCAGGTTTGCTGAAACCACATTGTCGATGTAAACGAAATCGCGCGATTGCAAGCCGTCGCCGAAAATGGTCGGCGGTTCCCCGCCGAGCATGGCTGTGCAAAACCGCGCAATCACGCCGGAATAAGGCGATTGAAAAGATTGGCGGGGCCCGAACACGTTGAAATAGCGCAGGCTCACCGTCGGCAAGCCGTAAAGATGGTGAAACATGCGCGCATATCGCTCCGCCGCGAATTTTTGCAGCGCGTAAGGGGTCAGGGGATCCGGAGCGTGAGCCTCATGCTTTATCGGCGCATCGCTGTCTCCATAAATGGCCGAGGAAGATGCAAAGACGAACCGTTTGACGCCTGCCTCGCGCGCGGCAATGAGCAACTGAAGCGCGGCTGTCAGATTGGCTTCATTGGTCTCGCGAGGATGGGCCACCGAAAAGGGAACCGAAGCCACGGCCGCTTCATGAAAGACCCAATCGCAGCCGCGCAGCGCATCTTGAATCGCCAATTTGTCGGTCACGTCGCGCTGAACGAATTCCAGCTCCGGATGCCCTTCGCGCGACCACGCGAGATTCTGCAGGCAGCCCGCGCTCAAGTCATCGAAGGCGATCACTTTAGCTCCGCGCCGGCAAAGCGCTTCGGCGATATGCGAGCCGATAAAGCCGGCTGCGCCTGTCACCAGCGCTTTCATGCGGGAAAAAGGCGAAAATTCAAGGGCCGTTCAGTCGGACCTGAGTCGATAAACAATTCGATGCGTCGCACGCGCGAACACTTAGCGCGAACCGCCAAATGCGGGCAAGGCAAATGCCGATTGAAAATAGAATTCCCGCCGCTCCTGAGGATTTGCCGGTTGCCGAATCAAGGCAGCGGGAGCGCAGAGCATCGCTGACCAAAGCGGGACTGAACGCCGTTCGTGCTTTCGCGCGGCTTGATCAGCAGCTTCAGAGACGTTGCATTCCTACCGCGAGTTGCCGGCGAAACCGTTCGCGGTTAGGCGCATCATAAAACTCCATCGGGTTGTAATCGTCCGTCACCAGAAAGCCGCGCTTCAAGGAAGGCTCTCGGATCTGATCCATGGCCTGCGCCACTTCGCCTCTGACCGACGCCGGAATCTTCTCGAGGTCCGGCCGGCGCAGAATTTTCAGATCGGGATTGGCGCTGGCGACGACGAATACATTTCCACGCTCGATGGCGTGAATGCGCACCTGGGGAAAAACCGCGCCAATGGTCTTGCGAATGGACGCGATAAAAAAGTCGCGGCCCGGATCGAAATCACCAAAACAGTTGATCACAATCGTTCCGTTCGGCTTGAGGCAATTCCGCATCGCTTCGAACGCTTCCTTGGAAAAAAGATGCACCGGCGATGAATCTCCCAAAAAGGCATCGAGGATGATGGTGTCGTAGGATTTTTGCGGTCGATTCAACAGGTAACGGCCATCGCCAAAGACGATGTTCAGTCCGTTGGTTTGCAGATCGAAATACTGCTGCGCCACCGGCACGATGGCGGGGTTGATCTCCACCACATCGACGCGCGCGCCGTCGCGGACAAATTCGCCGGGCACAATGCCGACACCGAGGCCAATGCAAAGCACATCGCGGATCTCGGGAGTGTAAGCGCGCGCCAGATGATGCAGCATGTAAGTGAAGAGCGTCAGGCTTTGTTTATTGACCGGGTCGTAAATGTTTTGCGCGAGAAAATCGTTCAAATAAAAACGCCGCTTGTCCTTGGTTTCCAAAACCTGAATGAGTCCGAAATGGGAATTCTTTCGCACCAGTTCGGTCACTTCCGTGAATCGATGGTGTCGTTCCTTGTAAACTCCACCGGCGCCTCCGACCAATCCGGCCAAAGCGAGCAGCACGATGCCGGTGCGATTTCGCGAGCGGCGTCCCCACACCAGATAATAGCCGAGCACCACAACAAACAAGAGCCCGGCCGTGCTCACCATGGTCAAGGAATTGGGAAGAAAAGGAACCAGGGCGTAACCAATCAGAAGCACGCCCGCCACACTGCCCAGCGTGCTGATGGCCGTGAGCCGGCCGACCTGGCCGCCGACGTCGCCGACGTGCTGCGTCAGAATGCGAATGAAAAACGGACCGACAGCCGCCAGCAGCGTCAGGGGCACAAAAAATAAAAACGCCGAAGAAAGCAATGCGCCCACCGCCAGTTTGTAGCGGAGGAACGAATAGGTGACGGGCTCGCAAAGCAACACCGTTACGCACAGGTAAACCCCGGCGATCAGAATACAATTATAAATCCGGCTCAGTTTCGGTGAGCGGTCCACCATCCAGCCGCCCCAATAATACCCGATGGCCAGCGCCACGAGTGTGACCGCGATTTGCGCCGTCCAGACGAAATGCGAAGTGCCCACATACGGCGCGAGCATTTTCGCGCCGAGGATTTCGACGATCAAAATCACCGCCCCTGTCACACCGGCGGTCACATAGAGATAACGTCGCAAACCGGGCGAAAGCGTGAACTCGGCCGTGGTGGGATGTTGCTTTTTCACGCGCACTTTCTACTTTCTGTGCGGCGCAAGGGCAAGGCACGATTGATTTTCCTGCGGGCCTGGACCAGATCAGCCCGCGGCAGTGGAGTGATCCAAGTGAAAAAATACTGGCACGTCATTAACATCGGCATTCAGAACACGCTGGTTTATCGCGTGAACTTTCTCTTCCGCGCCACCTTCGGCCTCATTCCCCTGATGGCGGTGATTTATCTCTGGCGGGCTGTTTACGCCGGGAAGTCATCGGCCGATCCGGAGGTCTCCGGTTACTCCCTCGCGGGCATGATTTCTTATTACCTCCTCATCACCATCGTGGACGCGCTTACCGCCGTCACCGAAGATGACTGGCAAATCGCCGCGGATATCAAAGATGGCAACATCAATCAGTTTCTGCTCAAGCCGATCGATTATCTCTGGTATCGCCTCTGTCTGTTCTTTTCCGGACGGTTGATCTATGTGGCGGTGGCCTTGGTGCCGGTGACGTTGTTTCTGGTCGTGCAACGCGAATTCTTTGTCTTGCCACCGGACGCGGCGACCTTTGGGCTTTTCCTGATCTCGACGGTTTTGACGGGATTCCTTCAATTTTTCATTTCCTTTACGATGGCGTTGTTGGCCTTCTGGGTGTTGGAGGTGTCCACGTTCATTTTCATTCTGTTTGCATTCGAATACATCGCGGGCGGGCACCTGTTTCCCATCGATATTTTGCCGCCGGCATTTTCCACTTTGCTGAGTTTTACTCCGTTTCCATATCAATTGTTTTTTCCGGTGAGCATTTATCTTGGCCGCACGACGGGACCTGAACTGTGGCAGGGTTTGGCCATCCAGCTCTTTTGGGTGGCATCTTTTTATCTGCTCGCCCGATTTATCTGGAGCCGAGGCATCCGGAAGTACACCGCAGTGGGCGGATGAACCCGAATTCATGAACGAAGCCAACCATCGAATCGAATCCAAGCTGCGCGGCTTCCGGCGCTATTTTGCGATTTACAGCGCGCTTTGGAAAAACTCGGTGGTGCGCGAGATGAGTTTTAAGACGAATTTCCTGCTCTGGATTGTGGTCGAGTTGCTCTGGTTCGTGTTGCAGCTCGGATTCATCGCCGTCATTTACACGCATACCGATCGGATCGCCACCTGGACCAAGTGGCAGGTGGTGCTGCTCATGGGGGCGAGCCATTTCATTCAGCAGGTGTTTACCGCCATCTTTCTCTCGAACTGCGTGCAACTGTCGGAATACATTCGCACCGGCAAACTCGATTTCATGCTGCTCCTGCCGGTGAACACTCGCTTTCTGATTTCATTTCGCAGCGTCGATCTGGGCGGTTTCATCAATGCGGCGACGGCCGTGGCGGTCATGGTTTATGCCAGCCGGCAATTGGGTTTGGCGCCGTCGATCTGGCAGTTGCTTGGGTTTCTTGTGCTCGTGGGTTGCAGCATTTTGATTCACTATTCACTGATGCTGACGCTGGCGAGCACGAGTTTTTGGACGGTGCGGGCGCAAGGGGTCGTTTGGGGATATTACAACCTGTTCAATATTGCACGGCTGCCCGATGCGGCGTTTCGCGGTTTTTTCAAAGTGTTTTTCACTTTCGGCATTCCGATGTTGCTGGTTGCCAATGTGCCGGTGAAACTGCTGGCGGAGACTTTGAGTTCACCCTGGGAACTGGTGTTGTTGGTGAGCATGTCGGTGCTTTGCTTTGCTTTTTCGGAATGGGTGTGGCGGCGTTCTTTGCGGCATTACAACAGCGCCAGCTCGTGAAGAAACCCGGTTTGGGATTCACCGCATGGGAAGGTTTCGCCGCACGCGGGAAAGGCCGAAAAAACCCAAAAAACAGGACTTGCCAACCCGGAGAACCAAGTCTAGTCTCCTCCTCCTTTTGGGAAGCCGCCTCAGATGGCGGTCCGCGGCAACATGGCGTTTCCGCGGTTCCCAGTCAGGATTTTATCTATGGCAGTTCGAATTCGATTGAAACGCATCGGGGCCAAAAACAGCCCGGTTTACCGTATTGTGGTTGCGGACAGCCGCAGCCCGCGCGATGGCAAGTTTATCGAGGAAATCGGCACGTACCAACCGCTCAAAAAGGGGGAGAATTTTGCCCTCGATCGCGAGCGCGCGGAATACTGGCTCAGCAAAGGGGCTCAGCCCAGCGAGACCGTGGCCAGTTTCATCAAGAAAGCCCGAAAAGTCGCCGCGGCGGCTTAATCCTCGGCCAAGCGCCCATCCCTTCTGCGTCATGCAGGCTTTTCTGGAATATGTCGTGAAAAGTCTGGTCGATAGACCGGACGCCGTCAGCATTATTCCAGTCGAGCGCAATGGGCTGACGATTTACGAGTTGCGCCTGCATCCAACCGACGTTGGGAAAATCATCGGTAAGCAGGGAGCAACCATCCACGCCATCCGGTCTTTGCTCCAAGTCGGCAGCGCGAAAAAAGGATTGCGCTGCGCGGTGGAAATTGTGGAGGAGCGCCCGGAAGATTAGTTAAGCCTGAATCAATTCGGGCATTCAGCCGGAACCAGGTTCGTGGCAGGGTGAGTGAGGCTGCCCTCCAGCATCAGCATGAAGATTGATGTCGTGACCTTGTTCCCGGGAATGTTTGCCGGTCCGCTGGACGAAAGCATCGTCAAACGAGCGCGCACCGAAGGCAAACTGGAGCTGGCGATCCATAATCTGCGCGACTGGACGCACGATCGCCACAAGACAGTGGACGACAAGCCGTTTGGCGGCGGTCCCGGAATGCTTCTGAAACCGGAGCCGGTTTTCGAGGCTGTCGAACAGTTGGCGGTGGAGCAAAGCCGCGTTATTTTGCTCACCCCGGCGGGCCGGAAATTCAACCAGGCCATCGCGCGGGAGTTGGCCCAAAGGCCGCACCTCATTCTGGTTTGCGGCAGTTACGAAGGATTCGATGAACGGGTGCGGGAGCATCTCGCCGACGACGAGTTGTCCATCGGCGATTATGTGCTGACAAATGGCGCGCTGCCCGCGATGGTGGTCATCGATGCTGTGACGCGGTTGTTGCCGGGCGTGCTGGGTGACGAGCAAAGCGCGCACGATGAATCGTTCAGTCACGGGCTGCTGGAATATCCGCATTACACGCGGCCGGCGGTCTTCCGCGGCTGGAAAGTGCCGGATGTGTTGCTTTCGGGCAATCACGCGCAAATTGCCCAATGGCGTTTGGAACAGGCGCGCCAGCGAACCATCGAGCGTCGGCCTGATTTATTAAACCCGGGCGGCGGCGAAACCGCCGAAGCGCCGCAAAAAAACGAGAACAATTTATGAACCAAGCTCTACTTGATAAGATTGAATCGGAACAGTTCCGCAAGGAACCGATGCCTTTCAACGTCGGCGATTCCGTCCGCGTCCACACCAAAGTCGTGGAAGGCGACAAAGAACGTATCCAAATTTTTTCCGGCGTCGTCATCGGCCGGCGCGGTCGCGGGTTGAACTCGACCTTTACCGTGCGTCGCATCAGCTACGGTGAGGGCGTCGAGCGCGTTTTTCCTGTGCATTCTCCTCGAGTCGAGAAAATCGAAGTCGAACGCCAGGGATCGGTCCGCCGCGCGAAACTCACTTACCTCCGCAAACGCATCGGCAAAGGCGCCGTCGCCGTGAAGGAAAAAGAGACACGCGCCGCCGCCCGATAAATCGACTTCCACTTTGGCAAAGAAAAACAGCGAGAGAATCTCTCGCTGTTTTTGCTTTTCCAACCCCACCCGAATTTTTGCGTCAGCCATTTCTGACCGGCACGGGCGATCGTCGAACAGAGGCAGTCCTTATGGCGTTCCTTCTTCAGGCAACGTCTCCTGGCTCTGCTGTTGGTTTTGGTCGATCGATTGGTCCTGCGGCAGTTGTTGCCCCTGGTCCGATTGGAATTGATCCGATTGCCCGATGGTCAGTTGATTGTCCACGGACTGGACACCTTCGACCTGCTTGGCCAGGTCTTCCAGGCGCTGCTTTTCCTGTTCGCTGCTGACCATTCCGCGAAGGGTGACGCGCCCATTCGAGGACATGACCTGGATATTGGCGGCGGCCTGGACGGTGGTGCTGGTATCCGATTGATTCAAGGCACTGCGAACCCGGTCGCTCAACGCCTTATCGTCAGCCGTTTCGTTAGTGGTAACTCCGGGTTCAGGTTGCGCCACATCGGTAGTTTGAGACTGAGAGGTATCGGTGCCGATTTGTCCGGCCGTGCCGACGTCAATTTGCGTCTCGGTCGTGGTGGTGGATTGCTGTTGCGTGCCGATGGCCCCTTGATCGGGCAACGGGCTGATCGATCGATCAACGGTATTCGTCCCTGTTGTCAGATCGTTCGTCGTGCCATAGCTCGTGCTGGTGTCGGTGCCTGACTGATAGTCACCGTACCCTCCGGTGTCCTCACGCTGGCACCCGCTCCAGAGGAGAGCACAGGCGATGAATAATGCGTAACGTTTCATGATACTCCTTCCATTTTTGTCTCGCGCTCAGCCGCCTCCTGTCTTGAACCAAGGCAAGATGAACACGTTTTTGAACAGTTGATTTCGCTTCTGCCAAAAACCTCAAAGCCACGAGGCCGAATGGCAATGAGTGACCGCCCCGTTTTTCCTCTGGTTGAAGCCCAAGGCAGCGGCATCAGGCGTTTGCTGAAACGGGAATCAGCCATCGCTCGGAAAATTTTTTAAACCTGGCCGCCAGCGGCATGTTTCTTGCCCAGCCGCGTTGCCAATGTTTAAACCGAAACAATTCAACTTCGCGCCTCGACGCATTCTCGGTCGGAGCGCCACGCTTGTTGTTCAACGCGAGGGTGCTTTTTGCGCCGGGGCTGTTGACTCGGTGTATTCCATCTTTGAATTCGATCCCGCCGAATGAATTTGATTTCCGTTCTGGATTTCATCGGCAGATCGGGTCGGTCAACTGTCGTCAAAACAAAATCCTTTCTCGCCAACTGGAATCCTCGATTCTTTCTCCTCGCGTCGTGCCTCCTCATTCCGGGCATCGTGCTCTCGCGGATTGCGCCTCAGGATTCGCACGGTTCGCACGGTTCGCACTCCGCTCATCAACCGCCGAAGATGATCCGCATTTCGAGCGAACACGAGGACGGCTCGATTCGGTTCTACATCGAGAATTTGCAAAACGCGGACGTGACGGTGACGATCGACATGGCTACTTCGAACCTTGTTTCCTGCACTCGCTTTCCTTTCACCGCCACGATTCCCGCGAAGGAAAAAACTTTCGCATACGAATTGACCAAGGCGGACAAGGAGGGCGATTTCAAGTGGAGTTACAACTATTCCTGCACCTGGGGAAGTCTCAACGCTGTGCACGACGCGAATGCGATTTATGCGCTCCCCTACGCCCCCGGAAAAGCTTACAAGGTCAGCCAGGGTTTCCGCGGAAAGTACAGCCATTTCGGTTGCGACGAATTTGCCATCGATTGGAAAATGCCGATCGGCACACCCATCCACGCCGCGCGCGGTGGCGTGGTGGTCGGCGCCAAGGACGACTCGAATGTGGGCGGGCCTGACAAGAAATACGATTGGGACGCCAATTACATTCTCATTCGGCACGATGACGGCACGCTGGGCCATTACGTTCATCTTCAATATGACGGCAACAAAGTGGAGGTCGGGCAACGCGTGCGCGCGGGAGATGTCATCGGCTTGTCCGGCAACACAGGGCATTCGACGGGACCACACCTTCATTTCGCGGTGTTCAAAGCGCGCGACGGAAAGAATCGCGAAACGATTCCGGTGAAATTCCGCACCTCCGATGCGAACGCCATTGTGGTGCGCGAAGGAAAATCGTATCGCGCGCCGAAAGGCGGCGTTCAGATTGCGCATGAGGAAACGCCGGCGGAACGCAATGTCCAATCGGCCATCGGACGCGGGCCTTCGTAAACTTCCGCACGGCTTCACTTCACTCCTCGTGGCGCAACATCCCCGCGCCAAATCGGCATCGCCATGGAGTTGACCGTCCGTCGGCTGCGTTAGACCAAGCGGTTCGCTTCACGCGTCTGGTCTCTTTTTCCATGATGGGGATCAAACGGATCGGCGACTTTCCCGATTGCCTTTTCGACTGATTTCCATTTTCATCCGGATCGAAATTTCATGGAAAAACCACAGGAAATACCGGCGCCGGAGCTGCCCGAGCGACGCGACTTTCTGAAGAAGGCTGCCGCCGTGGGCATCGGAACCGTGGCGGCCCTTGTTCCCGCGGTACCCGGAGTTTTCGTGCTGTTGGATCCTTTGAAGCGGCGCGGTGATGATTCGCAGATGATTTTTGTTGCCTCACTCAATGCCCTGCCTGAGGACGGCACGCCGCGTAAATTTCCCGTGCTTGCCAGTCATGTGGATGCCTGGACGCGAATTCCGGAAACACCCGTTGGAGCCGTTTACTTGCGGCGAATCGGTTCGGATAAAGTGCAGGCTTTCAATGTCATTTGTCCTCATGCCGGTTGCCCGGTGGATTTTAAAGCGGAACGCAAAGGTTACCATTGTCCATGTCATGACAGCACGTTTGCCCTCGATGGAAAGCGCAGTCCCAAAAGTCCCAGTCCGCGCGATCTGGACGACCTGCAGGTCGAAATCCGCAACCAGCGGGAAATCTGGGTGAAGTTTCAAAACTTTCAGGCCGGTCACGCGGAAAAAATCCCCCTGGCATGAACCGTCTTTTCGATTGGCTCGACCAACGCACGGGATATCGGCGCATCGTTAAATATTCGCTTTACGAAAACATTCCGGGCGGCGCGCGCTGGCGGTACATCTGGGGCAGCACGCTTGTTTTTTGTCTGACCATTCAGTTCATCACCGGCCTGTTCTTGTGGATGTCCTACAGCCCGAGTTCGCAGACGGCATGGGAAAGCGTTTATTACATCCAATACGAAATGTGGGGCGGCTGGCTGTTGCGAGGCATTCACCATTTCACCGCGTCGGTCATGAACGTTCTCCTCGTGTTGCACCTCATGCAGGTGGTGATCGACGGGGCTTATCGGGCGCCGCGCGAAATCAATTTCTGGTTTGGACTCGGCTTGCTCATGCTGGTGCTCGCCCTTTCGCTCACCGGGTACCTGCTTCCTTGGGATCAAAAAGGCTATTGGGCCACCAAAGTCGCCACCAACATCGTGTCCATTGTTCCAGTGATTGGTCCGGGCTTGCAGCGAATTATCATTGGCGGCGCCGATTACGGCCATCACACATTGACGCGCTTTTTTGCGCTGCACGCGGGAGTGCTGCCGATGCTCGTGATCGGACTGTTGTTCTGGCACATCTTCCTTTTCCGCAGGCATGGCATCACCGCCAAAGATCCGAAGCGCAAACCGGATGAGTATTTTTGGCCGGATCAATTGCTCAAAGACGCCGTGGCTTGTCTGGCGGTTTTGGCGGCCATTCTCTTTCTCGTGCTGCGGCCCTGGATTTTCGCGACCGGCGAACCGCTCGGAGCCGAGTTGGGAGCGCCGGCTGATCCGGCCGAAAGTTACACTGCCGCGCGGCCCGAATGGTATTTCCTTTTCCTGTTCGAGTTCTTGAAATATTTCCCCGGCAAAACCGAAATTTGGGGCGCGATCATCATCCCTGGCCTCGTCATGGGTATCATCTTTCTCATGCCCATCGTCGGCCGCTGGAAATTGGGCCATCGTTTCAATGTCGGCCTTTGCTTCGCCTTGCTCTTCGGTGTGGTGTTCCTCACTTATCTCGCCTGGACCGCCGATGAAAAAAATCTCGCCTACAAAGCCGCCGTCCAAGCCGCGAAAGCCGAATCGCACCGCGTCACCGTGCTGGCAAAAAGCCCGACTGGGATTCCTCCGACCGGCGCGGTCACACTTTTGCGCAACGACCCGCTCACGCAGGGGCCGAAAATTTTTTCAAGGAATTGCGCCAGTTGTCATCGCTTTGAGGGACATGATGGACTCGGGCATCTCCCCTCAGATCCGCAAACGGCGCCGGATCTGAAAGGCTTTGCCACGCGCGCCTGGCTCGCCGGGCTGCTCGATCCGAACCAGATCACCAATCTGCACTATTACGGCGGCACCAAATTCGCCAATGGCAAAATGGTGCGTTTCGTCAAACGCGACGTCCCGAAATTCAATCCCGAACAGCAGGAGCAGTTGAAAAAAGTGATCGAGGCCGTTTCAGCCGAAGCCAATCTCAAAGCACAACGTGAACTCGACGCCCGCGACGCCGCGCGCATTGTGGAAGGCCGCAAGCTGCTCGAAAACGAAGACATGCGCTGCCTCGAATGCCACCAGTACCAAGGAAAAAATCGCGAGCCGGATTCGCCCGATCTCACCGGCTACGGCTCGAGGCAATGGCTGATCGATTTCATCCGGAATCCCAGGCATGAGCGTTTTTATGGCGATCGCAACGATCGCATGCCGGCGTTCGGCGATGAAAAAATTCTGGATGAACACGCCATCGGGCTGGTGGTCGATTGGCTGCGAGGGGATTGGTACGAACCCGAAATGGCCAAGCCCGCCACCGCCGCGACGCGCTGACCTCTCGTTGCGCAATTCCGCCTTGCGGCGCAGCCGGCCACATCCTGGGGATTCACAAATCGAGCTCCTGGCTCACCACCACTTTCAGCGATTCCGGTTGCGGATCGGCTGCAAGTTGGATTGCATCGGCCGTTTGTTCGAGCGGGAATCGATGCGTGATCAGCGGGCGAACATCCAATTTCCGAGAGAACACCAATCGCGCGACTTCTTTCTGCAATGTGAAATCGGCGGAGTAACTCCCAATTAAATCCTTTTCGTCCACGCAAATCGCCGCCGGGTCCACTTCAATTTGATCGCCACGGCGCGTGTGCGCGAACAAGAGCAGTTGCCCGCCACCGCGCAACCAACGAAACGCCTGTTTCACGACGGTATCTGAAGGCACGGCCACCACGACCGCATCGAGCCCGCGGCCGCGTGTCACTCGTTCAATCGTTGCATCGAGGGCGGGATCGTCTGCGCGCCGGCAAATTCTGGCCCCGAAACGACCGGCGAGATCGAGGCGTGGTTCAAGCAAATCAGTCGCCACCACATGCACACCGCGCAACCGTAACAATCGAGTGAACATGAGACCGATCGGCCCTTGGCCAGCCACGAGAACATGGTCGCCAGCCAAAACGTTCAGGCGACAAACCGCCTTCAGCACCGTATTGACCGGTTCAAGCATCGCTCCTTCTTCAAATGAATTGCCGCGGGGAATGCGCACCACGCCCGGCAACACAAACGGCATCACCCGCACATATTCCGCGTAACCGCCTCCGGCGGGTTCGAATCCCGCGCTGATCCCGGTGCGTTTATAGATCGGACATTGCGCAAAGGCCCGATGGCGGCACGCGTGGCATTTCAGACAGGGAACATGATGATGAAGAGCCACACGGTCGCCCCTGCGAAATCCCTTCACGCGGCTACCCACTTTCACAACCGTGCCCGCAGTTTCATGACCGAAAATGCGCGGCGGCGGCACGGTGCCGTAATGGATTTTTTTGATGTCGGTGGGACAGACGCCGCAAACCACCACGCGCACGAGCATATCCTCCGGGCCGATGCGCGGCACCGGGACGGTTCCAAGTTGTAAATCGCGGGGGCCGCGATAAACCACCGCGCGCATCGTTTTGGGAATGCCATCAAACACGGCCCACGCATAACCGATCTGTCAGGAGGACGAAAGCAGGAATGACGACACGCTCACATTGAATGCGCTGACTGGGTAGGTGGAAGCCTCGATCGAGTGTGTTAACGTAAGCTGACAACGCAAATCAAGGAGCGGATTATGGTGCAACAAAAGAATAAAGGTCAGGCCGGAATGGGCGGCCGCGGGAAAAACAAACCAAAACATCGCCAGGACCAGGCCACGGCCCGAAAAGCGCGTCCTCCCACCCTTCGCGGCGAAGGCAAAAACAAAGAAGGCGCACAGCTAACCCGTCCAGCACGAAAACCTCGAGCCAACCAAAAACGCAATCAGAGCGAATGGCATCAGGCCCGGCGCATGCGCTCACGGTATTGAGGAGTTGGTAGATGGGCGGAAAGAGTGAAAGGTTGAAGGGTTGCTGATCTGTTTCGTTTGAGAATTCCGCATGAGCGAATGAAGGGCTGAATGCCCGAAACGAAATCGCTCATGAAAACCTACCTTACTCGATCCTTCGGGCGCCGGTGCGCGGTGACGGCTGGCGCGTTCATCTCCTTGGCGCTTCTCGATGCTTCTGCCATCGCTGGCCAGCTCAAGAATCGCGGCACAGCAAAGGGCGCCGAACGCCTCACGCAAAGCGCTTCGATGCCGCGGCCGGATGCGTTGCCTTCCGACCGCGAGATTCCGCTCCTGGCGGAATTGCGCGCCGCGTTTGAAGCCATGCCTATGAAAACGGAACGGTTCACGACCTCGCGTTCCGGTTACGCGGTCGATCTCGCCATGCATCAGGCCGGTTCCGGAACCAAAGACGCCGTCGTCGTTTTCATTCACGGAGTGCTGGCCAACTCCCAGACCTGGATTTATCTCGCGGGTGAATTGGGCCGGGACCACGATGCCTGGCTGATTGACTTACCTGGATGCGGCGAAAGCGACAAACCAGACGCAGATAAAATTGAACCGGACGGCTACAGTCCAACGGCCATGGCCGAGCGGATTTTGCAGACGCTTCAGAGCGCATTAGCGGTGCGGGCCCAGGCCGGTCATTCGCCCAAACGCCTCGTGCTGGTCGGCCACTCACTCGGCGGCACGGTCGTGATTCGCATGCTCAGCAGCGTCGATCTCCAAGCGCGTTACGCCGATGTATTGAAACACGTTGATGGCGCCACACTCATTGCGCCGTGCGACTTCGCGGTGCACGCGGAAATGCCTGTTTTCACGCAAGTCATCGAATTGAAAAGCTGGCAAGCGGCGGTCGGCGAAGCGCTCGGTGTGGTGAAAATCATGACCGACCGAGCCACGCGCGATGGTTATCATGTCCCACAACGCGCCACACGCGAATCGGCGGAACTGCTGCGATTTGCCTTGACCGATGGTCCCTCACGCCGCGCCGCCCAAGCCATGCTGCGTCAAGCGGTGCCCTGGCGCATCAAACAACGCCGCCCGGATTGGCCCGCCATCCGCCAGTTGCGCGACGAATACAAAAACGTCCGTGTCCCGGTGCACATTCTTTGGGGGGAATGGGACGAAGCGTTGCCCGCTTCGATGGGTCATATTTTGAAGGACGAAATTCCAGGCGCGACCCTCCGTAAGCTCACCGAATGTGGACACTCGCTGCCATCGGAACGGCCGATGGAATGCGCTGGAGTGATTCGGGAGTTCGAGGTGGCGCTGAATGCCCGTTCCATTTTCAATGTTGCGGAGATTGGTAAAAAAGAAGATCGCAACCCGTTCGCGCCAACAAACCCAAA
>JBFMDG010000042.1:0-19612 GCA_040754135.1 Verrucomicrobiota bacterium | reverse complement strand
GCCGCTCGTATCCATGTTCGAGGCGTAAATGGCGCCGTCCTCCGCGACGCCGATCGCCACCAGAATGATGCTGCCGCCGAAAACGGTGGAGACATCGAGTTCATGCAAATGTTCGCCCGTGGTGGCGTTTAGAACGTTGACCGCCAAACCGCCGGCCGCGCTCGAGCGGGTGATCAGATAGATCTGGTTGCGCGCGCGATGATATCCCAGGGTGCGATAGTAAGGGGTTCGCCCCTGGCCATCCGTGTCTTCGCGCAAATATTCACGTTCGAGCGGCGCCAATTTCCAAAGCGGCGCGAGCTGATGAAAGTTTTCCGCGGGAAGTACCGTGACAACCGCATTTGAGCTGATGGTGGATCCGGCGTCGTTGCTCACAATCACCCGGTAGCGGCCCGCATCGGTAAGTTTTGCATTTGCGATGGTGTAGGTCGCGCTGTTTGCGCCGGCCAGATCCTTCTCATTGAACTGCCATTGGAATCGCGCCTCTTCAGCCACGATGACGTTTAGACTCGCACTGCTCCCGGTGACCAATCGTTTGCTTTCCGGCTGTTTCAAAATTGCGGGCGGCGAGGAAGCCCCTGCCACAATTCGAAACGCCACCATGCCATTGTTGCCGTTGAGAGCGTAAACGCGGTCGCCGGCGAACAACACACGGCCGATGAAATTGTTGTTATTGATGTGATTGACCGGGAATCTGTAGGAGCCGACCAGCAAGGGATCGGACAGGTCAGAGACTTCGTAAAGGTCGAGCGTGTCCGGCACGCTGGTGCTGGTCGCGTAATTAATCCCGGCGAGAAGATTTCGGGAACGATCGAGCGCGACCTGTCCGAGCGAAGCGGGAAAGCCGGTGTGCGCCGCCAATTTCGGACTGATGTTCGGGTTCGCATTGAAATCAAAGCTCGATTGAATGAGCGCGGCCGCTTTGCGCTTTTGCCAGACGGTATTGCCTTCGCCGAATTCAATGCTGCGCCCGATCGATGTGCCAAATGGATCGGCGGTGTCCTGCAGGAAATAACGCGAAATGAACGCGCTCATGGTGGCATCGGTGGGCGTCAGGATGGCGAGAAAACGCGCCGCTGCATTTTGATTGTCGAGCACAATTTGCGTGTTCAACCCACCCCCGCGAACCTCGAGCACGTCGCCCCAGCGGAAGTTCCCGGTTTGTTGGGCGGGATCGCCGGAAAAAACCTGGACCGGCAACGTCTCCGGACTCGAATTGGCCCATCGATAAACCCGGAACAGTTTGTTTTCACTGAAGGAACTCCCGCCCGCCGCATTGGGAGAAGCGTTGCAGGCATAAATCGCTCCGTCCTCCGCAACATCAATCGCCACCAGCCCGATTCCATTTGCGCCTGGCACTTCCGAAACGACCACCGTCGTAATGCCATTGGTGAGCAGGGTATGCAGCTTGTTCCCCGTCGTGCCGTCCACCACGTGAATGGTGTAATTCGCACTCGTGGATCCGCCGCGTTGCACGACGAAAACTTTGTCGCTGGCTGGGTCATACGCGAAACCTCGTTCGTTGGGTGTGTTCTGACCACCGGTCGAAGTGACGTAGGAGTCCGCGGCCGGTGGGGTTGCCCAAATCGGTGTCAGATGAAATATTTGCGCGGGTTCAACCACCGTGAGAATAGCTTCGTCGCTTGGAACCGATCCGGCGGCGTTGCTGACAACCACGCGATAAATGCCGCTGTCCGTTGCTTTCGGATCGGAAAGGCTGAAGACTGGCGCGGTGGCATCCGGAATATCAATGCCGTTGCGCTGCCATTGATAAGTCGCGGCGGGAAATGCCAGCACCTCGAGACGAACCGGACGTCCCGCAAGCACGCGTTCAGATGCGGGATGATTAACGATGGTGGGGCTGCTGAGCGGAGCAGAGACGATGGAATAGTTCTGCAGCCCGTTATTCATGTTGTGGACGTAGAGCCGGTCGCCGCCGAAATCGAGATAGCCTTTCGTGGTCGTGCCATTCTGAAAATCAACGGCAAAATCTTTCATGTCGAGCAGCACCGGCGCTTTGGATAGATCGGCGATGTCATAGAGCCGCACACGATCCACGCCGCTGACCATTTCCACGATCCCGAGCAGGTTTTTGCCAACGTCCACCGCGAGCGGTTCGAGGTTGCGGCTGGCCGGCAGCACGTCGCCTCCGAAACTGTGCATGGTCTGCGCCAGGCCTGTGGCCAAATCAAAACGGAACTGTCGTAATGGCACGTCCAAATTCTTGGCCCAAAATGTGTCCCCGGCTCCAAAGGCAATTCCTCCGCCCGATGCCCCATCGGTCACATCCGTGCTCAGCGTGGTCGCGGTGAAATTCACGCCATCGAGCGTCGTGAGAATGGCCACATAAGTTCCCGCATTGCCTCCGGCCGGCCGGGTTCCGAGAAGAATTTGAGTGCTAGCTCCCACGCCACGAATGTCCATCGTGTCGCCCCACCGTTGCGGCTTTCCATTTCCCGGATCGCCCGAAAAAACCAGCACCGGATCATCGAGCGTCGAATCACTCGGCCAACGATACAATTTGAAGGGGGAAGTCGTTCCATCGGTAACAAGATTGCCGACATAGACGACGCCATCGTCTGCCACGCCAACCGCGAGGTCGGCAAACGCGCCGCCGCCCATTCCATTCACGCTCAACGAGCCCACATCTTCGCCGGTGACTCCGTTGAGCACATAAATTCCACCGGAAATATCCGGACTGCCACCGCCTCCCGCGGCGCGATCGACAAAGATGATGTTGCCGGTTTTTGGATTGTAGGCCACTCCGCGCTGCGCGAAATCGGTCGTGACATAAAACTGATCCCCCGGCCGCAAACTGCCATCGCCATTCGGGCCGAACGAACTCAGCGGGGTTAAGGTAAACGCGCTTTGGGCAAGCACCGGTAGAAGAAATGCGCCACTGGCCAGGCACGAGAGAACAACAACAAATGTTCGCATAGGCGGACTGGAAGTTGGGTTGGGAATGGTCGCGGAAAATTTCAACAGATTTGCTTCCAGGTGTCAACCTGCGCGGCAAAATTTATGCGCAACGACGAATTGTTTTTCGCTGCTGACGATGCCGCACTCGACGGAGGAGAAACAACCGAACCACTACGGACCTTTTTTCTTTCGGCATTTCCGGAGTGACAAGTTGCGATTGAAACCCCAGCCGTTTCCGGCGTGTTCCACCGAGCCGCACGATGAGCCGCACGATTGACTTGGCGGATGGCCAGTGGCAAAAATCAGCGCGATGTTTTGCCGCCGTGTGCATTCCCACTCAGCCCTTAACGCGGCCCGGCAGCGCGAAAAGAAAACCACGATGTCTAGAGGTTTGCTTTCCAGAAAAGCCTTCACGCTCATCGAACTCCTGGTGGTGATTGCGATCATTGCCATTCTGGCCGGAATGCTTTTGCCCGTGCTTTCCAAAGCGAAATCCAAAGCGCATCGCATCGCCTGCCTCAACAATCTTCGGCAGATGGGGCTGGGAAGTCAGATGTATGCCGATGCCGATTCGAACGGCTTTTTGACCGGCGGTTTGAAGCCCACTCCGCGCGAGCAACAGGCCGACGATGATTTGAACTGGCTGTTCCCGCGCTACATCGAAAATGTAAATTCGTTCGTCTGCCCCAGCACCAAGAATTTCATTCGACGAACCAACACCTACCAAACCCTTTTCAGCGGCAACCTGCTCACCAAAGTGGCCGACCTCGACAACAATGCCGTCAACAACGGCAAAGTGCCGGGACACAGCTACGAGGTGTTTGGTAACTGGCATAACGGCCCGAGTTTTCCCCGGAAAACTTTGAATGCCGTGCTCACCTACGCGCATCAACGAAATGGATTCGGATTATTTGGGGTGGTGGCGGGTCCCAGTCGCACCTGGATTATCATCGATGCCGCCGAGCCTCATCCGCCAAAATATCCGGTCGAGAATTATCCGAACCCGCTCGACGGACATGGCGCAGCCGGAGGTAATGCGGCATTTGCCGACGGTCATGCGGAGTGGATTCCGCAGAAGCGCTACTCTTACTTATACGAGCTCTCGGAGGACGAAGGCCGCAACGGGCCGTGAACGGGAAGAACGACGGGAAGGTATGACCGGCTGTCAGCAGCAATGGGTGCCGCTCTGAATTTTGGATATTTTTCGACCACACCTTTGTCGAAATCTTCGTCCCAAACTTTGTCGATTGAAAATGTTTTCGACAAAGTTCCCGACAAGGTTTTGGACAAAGGAAAGCTCAACGCATCGGCAAAAGGTCCAACCTCCGGAGCGCCACTGAGTGCCGCTCGCGCCAAGATCCGTTCGCTGAGGCGTATTGGTCAGCGGGATTTTCGCTGCAACCTAAACCACCCGGCGAGCGCCGCCATGGCGAGACCGGCCAAAGTGAAAGTGCCAGGTTCGGGAACGGCCGGCGTCACTTCTCCCCAGCTCAATCCAATGCGCAACTCATCCACGACGGTTTTCCCCGGTTGCAGGCCAGCGCTGGCGCTGCCGCGTTGAAAAAAGATAAAACTTGGAATGTTTCCAAAATCAGCCGTCGTGCCCAGCGTGGTCTGATCCGAAAGCAAAGTCGCCGCCGGTTCGATCGCGCTGCCAAAGGTCGAAGCATCCGGATTGATCCAGAGTTTTGAAACATCATTGAGCGTGCCCGAAACGAAAGTGTAGCTGCCCACCAGGAAAATCGTTTCGCCCGTTTCAAACCGCCGCGCGTCCCATTGCCAATGAGTGCCGCCCGAACCGGAATTGCGCGACAATCCAAGATTGAATCCGCCATCGCCCGTGGCGCGCGTATAAACTCGCGTGGCAGCGGCCGTTGGACGCGGGCTCGTATCGCCGGTCGAATTGTTGAACCCGGCCAGAAAACCTCCGGAAGTTCCCAATGCGCCCAGATCGGCCACGCTCATCGCGAATGAAAAATAGACCGTGCCACTGGAGATGGTCGTGCCAAAATTGAAGCGCGGGCTCGGACCGTCGAGCGGGCCGAATTCGAGGCTGTTGCCGGAGGATGCGGCCAGGCCTGCTACCGACAAATTATTCAGGCCGATGACCGCTTGTTGATCGGCGGCGGTGGTCAGGCTCGTGCCGGCTGTGCTCCAAAGATTGCCTGAGGGGCTCGTTTTTCCGAAAAGCGTTTCCCCCACAGGATAATCGAGAGAATCGGAACCGATCTGGCCACGAGCGATTGGGATCAGGGCAGCCAGTAAAACAAGCGCGATTCGTTTCATGAGCAGTTTGGGGTTGAGGTTAATGGCAACAGCGACCGGGTTCAGGTGTTTGAGTCAGCTGGAACGAAAGTTTTAGTATGCTTTTGCATTCCATGAGTCAAGGCCTAATCGGCCTAATCCCGGGAGCAAACGGCCTTTTTAATCACGCGCGAATGCCCGGGCGTCGCCCCGAAGCAAAACAACGCAAAAAAAGGCGAACGATTTCGAGCCGGCGGCGTTTCATGAAAAGCTTCGAACTGAAAAGTTGGAAGCGCATTTCAGATCATGAGGAACTCCGCACGTCCCAAAACACGAGCCTGCGCGGCTTGCAACCCGCAGCCGCGCCTGGACATCTCGCCAATGCGTTTGGCCCCTTTGTCGAAATCCTTTGTCGAAATCCTTTGTCGAACATTCTTTGTCGAAATCCTTTGTCGAAATCCTTCGTCGAAATCCTTCGGCGAAAACTTCTGTCGAGAGGTTGAAAGCTGTCTCGGATGCCACGATGAGCGATGACAAACACGCAGTTTATGCAAAGGCGCCCGGCCTGGAGGGGTCTGGTCGCGACGTTTTCTTCAGTCTGGAGAAGACGGGACCCACAATTGTGTGTATCTACTAAAATTTTAGTTGACTCGGCTTTGTCCGCCGATTATTTGGTTACTAAATTATTAATAGTTCCGAAGGTTCCTTGAACCAATCACGCTGATCCAGCTATGCCACGAAAAAAATCTGCCACCCTCACCGACGCCGAACTCCGCATCATGGAAGTCCTCTGGAGCAAAGGCGCCGCTACCGTTGCCGAAGTCGCCGAAGCCCTCGCCGGCAAGGATGGCACCGCTTACACCACCATCCTGACTTTGATGCGCATCCTGCGGGTCAAAGGTTATCTCACTTGCCGGAAACAGGGACGCGCCCATGTCTACACGCCGCGGGTGGATCGGGACACGGCCGCCCGCAAAGCCGTGCGCCAGCTATTGGCCAAGTTCTTTTTCAATTCTCCCGGCGAACTGGTCTTGAGCTTTCTCCGTGACGAAGATCTCAGCCCGGAGGAACTCGATCAGCTCAAGAAGAAAATCAAAGAAGCCAAATGAACGCTGAATTCGAATCGGTCTGTCATCGGCTGCTCGGCGCCTTGTTCAACGGCACGTATCAAGGTTTGGTTTTGACCGTATTCATTTGGGCGCTTCTCCGATTCCTGCCGCAAACCAACGCGGCCACCCGGCATGCGGCGGCCTTTGTCGCGCTCACTCTGATCGCCTTGCTCCCGCTTTTCCATTTCCTGGCGCCATCGAACCGCGGCGATTGGGTGGCAACGCTCCCGGAGGAATCGTCAACGCGAACCGCAGCGGCGCAGCCACCGTTCGAAAGGAGCAATAATGGCCCGATCCCGGAGTCGAAGGCGATTTTTTCAGAAGCGATTTCGCCCATGCTTTCGGCCCCGATTGCCGAATGGCCCGGCACCGGGGAATTGTGGGCGCCGATCGAATCATTTCCGGAACTGAATCCTGGTGAGGCTGGCGGGATTTTGACCGAGCCGCCAGCTTTGGAGCCAAAGCTTTCAGCGGCGACGGAACCGGCATTTTCTTTCGCCACTTTTCTTTCCAGTCTAAGGCGGCAATGGCTGTTGGCCGCTCCCAACTGGATCACGGTGACATTGGTTTTGGCGTGGGGATTCATCGCTGCTTTGCGCGTCCTGAACCTTTTCCGGCAATGCGGCCTCCTCCGCGTTTGGAAACGTCACGGGATATCACCGTCGCCCGAATTGCAGCAAATGTTTGAGCGGCTTTGCCAGCAGATGAATGTTTCCCGCAAACCGCGATTGACGATCTGTTCGCACGTCGCGGCACCGATGGCGGTGGGGTTTTGGCAGCCGGCGGTTTTGTTGCCATTGAAAGTTTTGACCGCCGCTGAGGAGGCGCAAGTGGAACAGATCCTTCGACATGAACTGGCGCATGTGCGCCGCCGCGATGATTGGTCGAACTTGTTTCAGCAATTGATACGGGCGGTGCTGTTTTTTCATCCGGGAGTGTGGTGGCTTTCGCGCCGCCTGACCATCGAGCGAGAGATTGCCTGTGATGATCATGTGCTTGCTGCGCTGGGTGCGCCGCGAGCCTACGCATTGTTTTTGACCGAATTTGCCAGCCGAAAAGACGGCCGTGATTGGGCCGTGGCACCGGCGGCGTGGAGTCACAAAAGCCAACTGAAAGAAAGGATACATATGATACTCGATCTCAAACGAAACAGTTCAGTCCGCGTCGCCGGCGGGAGCGTCGGCGCGCTGACGATTGCGACCAGTCTGCTGGCCTTGCTGGCAGTGCTGAGCGGTCCGCGGGTTGCCCTCGCGCAGAGTGCGGACGCTGCCAGCGGCTCTGATACACCGAGTGCATCGGTGACAGCACCAGCTCCGGCAACACCAAATATCCCTACGGTGGGCACCGATTTGGACTTGGATTTCGACTTGGATTTGGACGTGGATATGGACCTCGACCGTGCGGTGGAACTCGAGTTGGGTGAGCCCGAGATTGCCGTGGCCGTGAACATTGTTCCGCCAGTTCCGGCGGCGCCTCCAAATCCGCCGCATCTTCCCGAGACCCCGGCAAAAGTTAAGGAGCCGAAAGGCAACCTCCCGGCTGTCAATCATCCTGCGCCGCCGCCGGCGCCGCCCGCTGCGAGAGTGCCACATCCGCCCAGAGCAGTCATCGCGGCGAACCAGGCTGTGATCGCGCATCCCAACATTCCCGGAGCCCAAGTGCGCGCCGTGGGTTCCGCAGAAGCGCCCGGTGAATCCGCAAAAAAGGGCAAGGAACAATCTCTGGAACGGCGCATTGAACGTCTCGAGCGATTGGTGAATGAAATGGCTGGGAAACAGCAATGGAACCGATCTCCCGGCGCTTCGGAAAACCGGTTTCATTATGAGATGAGAGGCCCGGGGGCGCAGGAGCAGAGCAGCGAGTTCAAATGGGAGGCCAAACCTCCGAAAGGCGCGAAGGAGGAGGAGAAGATTGAAATTATCAAAAATGAAGCGAAGCGGCAGGCGGATCGCGCCGTGCGTGATGCCGCTCGCGCCATGAAAGAGGTCGAGCGCAGCGCGGCACATCGAGAGCACGATGTGCGCATGAATGAACTTCACGCTTCGATGAAGGAATTGGGTTCGGATGCACGCCAACAAAGGAAGGTCCTCGAGGGCCAGCGCCGCGCGCTCGAGAAGCAACTCGAAGCGATCGAAAAGCAGTTGGAACGACTCGAAGAGCAACAGGAAAAGCAAAAGAGCGAGCGCCAAAAAGAGTTGCCCCAGCCAAAGCCAGTTCCGGAGCCGAGCGAGCCTCAAAACACGCCGGAACCTCCCAAAGTCAAACGCTAATCCCAATCGGGCAGGTTTCATTCGACCGTCACGCCTCTGCTGTTCTTCTCTGGAAAGCAGCAGAGGTGAACCGGTGAACCCTGCCTCGAACCGAACTGAGAAGAGGAGATGGCCATGACAAATTTAATGAAAAAGAATGATCGCGCGCCGCTCGGGCCGACCGTGCATTTGGAATTCATCCAAAATCAAGCGGACGCACCCGAGCCGCTCGGAGTCGAGGCGGTGGAAGCCTATCATCGAGCGCTTTTTCTTCATCATCACGCGAGAGATCTCGAGCGTTTTCAGCAGGAAGCTCACGTGCATGAAGGCCGGCTGGCTTACCTCGATGGACGTTTGAAAGAAATCCAGGCCAGGCTTGCGGAACGGGAGACGCTCGTGCCTGTGGATCTCGATGGCACTCCGGATATCAAGCCGACTTCGCCTTGGAATCTTTGGGATCGCGTCATGGTTTGCGCCGCGGTGCTGGGCATCGTGGTGCTGCTCGCATTCGGGATCTTGAACATTTCGTTTAATCTCCTCGAATCCGGTCTGGTGACATTCCTGGAAAATCCAGTGCGCGCCTATTTCTGGGCCGCCCTTCTGCCCGTCGGCGCGCTGGCCGTGAAAATCGGATGGGACATTCTCCAATGCCAGCGCAAACGCGACGTCTATCTCTGGTGCTGCCTGGCTGCTGGCATCGCCGGCGTGCTGGTTTGGGTCGCGGCTTACGCGGCGGTCTATCCGACCCTTTCAAAATCCACCTCCGAACAGATCGAATCACTGAGTGTTTTTGACGATAGCAACAAAGGCAATCCGTTGCACAGTTTGAATGCCGCGGGCGCGAAATGGATTGACGTCATCATCGTCGCTTCGCAAGCCGTGGCCGAGATTTTCCTGAGCGCGGTGTTGGGCATGTATGTGACGATGATTTACGGGCGACACCGTCCCGTGCGGCTGGCGGGCAATCCATTATTCCTGCAGTTGGAGGAGGAAAGGCGCGCGCTCGAAGAAGAGGTGGCCCGCGAACGCCTCGCACTGGGAGAAGCCCGAGGACAAGAGAGCGGGCTGACGCATCAGATGAACGCGCTCCTGTCCTATGCCAAATCGCTTTACCAAAAGGAATCCGCGTTGCGCCGGGATCAAAGTCATCAAAAGCGCCTGCTGCTCGATCAAATCACCGAAGAGATCCGCACCCAGCTCGAGACGGTCGAGAATGGAAACCGCTCCGCAACGGACCGCCGCGTCTCCTCGTTAAACCTTTCTCAGCAAAACGGAAAATGAACTCGATGACTCGATTACTTACGGTTTGCCTTTGGCTTGGCCTCACGGCAAACGCATCGGCAGTGAACGAGGCCAAACCCGAGCATGGATCGAACGTGCGTTATGTTGTCGGCTTATCGCCGTTCCTCGACAAATCGGTCAAGGACGAGGTTTATCGCCGTCTGGTGGTGTTTTTGCTCGAACAAATGCCGGTGGAATCTTCGCTTTGGATCTATGACGCGTATCATCAGCGCACCATCACGCAAATCGACATTCCAAATGTGCGCGCGTTTCAAAGCGGAAAAACGCGCGCCAACCAGTTCAAGGATCCGATTCGCAAGTTAAAGGAATTTCTCGCCGCCAATCCGGAACGGCCTTCCGCGCAGTTGAATTTGGAATCGGCCATTCGCCTGCCACACTTTATGGATTTTGTGGGAGAGACTGTTCATACGCCAGGGGGCAAGGTCGTCGCCATCATTCTGGGGAGTCCGTTGTATGTCGATCACAAGGAGCCGGGCTTCTCGATGCTGGGCGGTTATTTTCCATCCGACGGGCATTTGACGGCTTCCCGCGATCAATCGGTATTTGGTTTAAAAGAACGCGCGGGCTTGCTGCAAGGAATGACAGTGCATTTCGGCTATTTCGGCGATCCGTGGGTCTCTGAAATTCATCGGGAAAAAATCACGCGCTTCTGGACGTTGTATCTGCGAGGGCAAGGAGCGCGCCTGCAAACATTCTGCGGTGATCTCGCAACCATATTCCAGTCGGTGCGAACTCCGGCGGAGACGGCTGAATCTGCCGAGGACCGTTATGCGCTCGATGCGAAGCAAACCAAACTCGAAATGCTGCGCATCACCCGGGATGTGGGCGTCGCCGACTGGATTACGCGCGAGGAATTGCCACACGCCCAACTGCAACCGCCGAGCCGGACGGTTGGCCCGATGAAGATTGGGATTCGCTGGCAGGGAAGGATCGACCTGGATCTTTATGCCAGTCCTCGTCGTGCTGGAGAAACACTTTACTTTGAACACACCCGCACTGCGGATGGGTATTACTTCAAGGATCACCGATCCTCACCGGATCGCGAATATGAATTCATCGAATTTGAAACTCCCGTGGACGTTTGGGAAGTGCAGGCGAGAGTGAATTTTTTCGAGGGCCGCGCTCCGGGTGGAACGGGAGGAGAAGTGCGGATTGAATTCGATGGAAAGATTTATTCGAGCCGGTTTTCTATCGCCGCTTCGCACGGGAACGAAGGCCGGGAAGGACCCGCGCATCGGGAATACTGGACAGTGATTGATGTGCCGGGCGTTCTGAAATTGCGCGGAGCTCGAACCGGAACCGCGCCCGAACCAGCGCGCGCCGCCGCGGACCGGCCCACGCCGCAATGAAGTGGCGCGGGTGATCCAACGAGATTGAAAACGGTTCCGTGGCGCTATCGGGTTAACCCTCAAGGAATGCTCACGATGAATTCAAGCAAATCGGCCATGTCCTGAGGAGTGAGGCCCTCTTCGAGTCCTTCGGGCATGAGGGATTGTCCCTGACTTTGCAGGCGCGAAATTTTAGAACGCGGCACCGTCGTTTCGGTGCCGCTCGCGCCGCGCAACGTCACGGCCCCCGCAGTTTCCTGGGAAATGATTCCGAGAAGTTCGTCCCCGTCTTTCGTCTGCAGGTTGTAACTCAAAAATTTTGGCTGCACTTCGCGATTGGGATCGAGGATATGCCCGACGACAGTTTCTTTCCCGCTCGATTTCACGGTGACGAGATCGGGGCCGAGCACAAAGCCGGTTCCGCCGGGGCGGTCTCGATGACACGTTGCGCAGCGTTCGAGAAATATTTTTTGTCCGCGCTCGCGATTGCCGTTCATTTGCAGCGCGGGGGAAAAGGCGGCGAGGACTTCGGCGCGCCGGGCCGGCGGCGGCCCGAGCAAGGCGGACATTTGCTCCCGCAATTCGCTCGGCGCATTTTTCCGCAACAAGTTGAGCTGGGCCGTGGTCAACTCCGCGCGCGAAATTTTTCCGGATTGGATGGCTTCGACCAATTGCCGCACCCGATCGGATCGGCGCAAGAGCACTTCCACAGCTTGAGACCGGAGCGCCGGCGTGAGTCTGTCAATCTGACCGATCAACCCGCTGCTGGCCTGCGCATCGGTGTATTTTGCCAGGGCGGAGATCGCCTCTTGTTGCGCGATTTCCGGCTGGCCGGGCTCCAACAATTGGACCAGCCAACGGCCCGATTCCGAAAAGGGGAGCGAGCTCAGCAATCGGATGGCGGCAACCTGCACCGGTTCACCAAGAAAATCCGCGGCCGCGGCATTGGTGGACAAAGCCTCCGCGTGCCGCAGGAGTGGCTCGAGTCTTTTTTGCGCATCAACACGTGCGAGCGTTGTTCCCGCGCGTTCCAATCCCGTTCCGAGACTGCCGGCAAGCCAGAGCGAAGCGACGCGAAGCTCTCGATCTGTCATTTCGCTGAGATACTCGATCACCGCGGCGACCTCGGCCGGCCGGTTTCTTGCCCCAATCAATTCTGCCGTTTGGCGGAGGAGTTTTTGATGCACGCGCGTGTGGTCCGCGAGCCGGCTGAGCTGTTTGAAAAAAGCCGCCACGTCATTGCCTACCGAAAGCAGCGCGGCGCGTTGAATCCAGCCTTCCTCCGAATCGGTCAGGGCCAATCGCGTCAATGCCTCGATACGATTCGGGTGGGCGATTTGTCCGAGCGAAAACGCCAGTTGATAACGCACCAATGGATCGTTGTCCTGGACCAGACGCATTAATTCCTCCCAATGCTCGCGCGGGATTGGATCGCTGGCAAAATGTGTTTCCGTCAACCGCAAGGCGTGCTGGCGCACTGCCGGATCGGGATCCGCGAGCGCTCGTCGCAGTGAAGCCGCCGGCAAGGATTTGAGACTCGCCAACGCGTAGAGCGCGTGCAAACGGCCGAGCGCAGAATCGGAATTTTGCAGCAACTTTTCCAGCAACGAAACTGCCGATTTATCCTGCCGTTGATGCAGCAAACGCGCCGCGGTGTCGCGATGCCAGGCATTGGCGTGCGCCAGGGTTTGCACCAACTCCGCGGTGGTGGCGCGCCCGAGCGCAGGCGGAGCACGGCGTTTGAAATTTTTTGGCGCGATGCGGTAGATGCGGCCCCGATCATTCCCACTGTTCAAATCGAGATATTGCTTGATCGGCTGCGGCAGGGACCACGGGTGCTCGATGATTTCCCGATACATATCAGCCACATAAAGGCAACCGTCCGGCGCATTGGCGAATTGCACCGGGCGAAACCAGTTGTCGGTCGAGGCAAGGAACTCAACTCTTTTCTCATCCGCCGGCCGCTGCGCTTTCAAAAACACATCATCGGGCAAAAGTTTTTTGCGATGCACCAGGTTGCTTCCGCAATCAGCCGTGAAGGCGTCACCGCGGAATTCTTCAGGAAACGCGTCACCGCGATAAATCGTAACACCGGTCGCGCCGGTAAAATAACCGGAAGCCCGCCCGCCGCCTTCAATCGGGCCAGGCACAAGCCCGGCCACGCGCCAGCGCGTCCGGATGACACGCCAGGGTTCATCCGGACTCAGCCGAAACACTTCGGCTGCGGGACCGTCCACCGCAATGTCCGCAAGCGGCGGCGGCAAACTGGCCAAAACATTTTGCGCCGTGTAGCGATGCTCGTAACGCACCAGTTGAATATGGCTGCTGTTGCTGCAAACGAATTTGCGTCCTCGATCATCGAAACTCATGCCGTGTTGCGCACCGCCGCTTTCAGGGCGGAGATCGAGCGTGCGCGGATCAAAGGAAAAATCCTTCCCGCGCAAATCGAGCAGGGCAGGGGAGGAGACGTCGCTCACTCCCGCCTGGGCGAGCCAGTTTTTGACGAAGCGGCTTTCGACGCGTTTGACCTTTCCTCCTGCCATGCTGGTGACGCCATGAATGCGATGATCCAGTCCCCAGTTAAAGCTGTTTACCATCGCCTGCACATTGAGGCGATTCGTTTGATAAGGGGCGTAATCACTGGCGAACCCGGTGAAAACCACTTCCTTCACATCGGCCGCGCGATCTCCGTTGGTGTCTTTGCAAAAAAGAATATCCGGCGTGGCACCCACGAACACGCCGCCCTCGTAACAAAACACCGCAGTCGGCCAGGGCAATCCCTCGACAAAGATCGAGCTCTTGTCGAACCGGCCATCGTCATTCGTATCTTCGAGCAACCGAATGCGACCGAGTCGCTCGTCTCTTCGCTCGGAATAATCCCGCATTTCCACGACATACAACCGGCCGTCCTCATCGAAACTCATGGCGATGGGATCAACGACCAATGGTTCCGCCGCCGCGAGTTCGATGACAAATCCCTCCTTGACGCGAAATGTCTGCAAAACGCGCTCGGGTTCGGTCGGAGCAATTCGCGGCAAATCTTGCGGGCCAATCGACGGTTCGGCCGCTTGGGAACGTGAGGCTGTGTGGACGAGCAAGAGCAGCAGGACGCCTGCGACAATCAAATGGCGTTTGGCAAACAGGGCGAAAATACCGCTCAAAAAAGCTTTCCCGTTTGAAATTCCCCATTGGCAACGCCAAACTGCACCTTCGATTTCATGGACACTGTAACAAATCATTCGCTTTCTCGACGACAATTCCTTGCATCATCCGCGCTGCTGCTCGTCGGGGCAAGTGGAAAGGCCGCGGAAAGCGCGTCCGCCGGCCCGGAACCGATCATCGATATTCATCAACACACCTATTACAGCGGCCGCACCAATCAACAATTGCTCGCGCATCAGCGCGCCATGGGAATCACCATCACCGTGCTGCTTCCCGCCGGGCGCATGTATGGCCTGGAAGCGCGCTGCGGCGGCAACGAATCGGTCGTCGAATTTGTCGGGCGGCACCCGAATGAGTTTGTTTATTTCGCTAACGAGATTCCCGATATTCCCGAGGCCCGCTCCGAACTCGAACGGTACCTGCGAGCGGGAGCGAAGGGCATTGGCGAACAGAAATTCAAACTCGAATGTGATTCGGCTCCCATCGAGCTGATCGCGGAGATTGCGCAGTCGTACGGTGTGCCGGTGTTGATGCATTTCCAGCACGGCACGTACAACACCAGTTTTCAGCGTTTCCACAAAATCCTTGAGAAATATCCGAAGGTGAATTTTATCGGGCACGCTCAAACCTGGTGGGGGAATATTGATGCCAATCTCAATCCCACCCTCCTTTATCCCACCGGCCCGGTCACGCCCGGGGGACTCACCGACCGTTGGCTTGCCGATTATCCCAACATGTTCGGCGATCTTTCGGCGGGCTCAGGCTTGAACGCGCTGCTGCGGGATGAGGATTTCACGCGCGGCTTTCTCGATCGGCATCAGGGCAAGCTGCTGTATGGGAGCGATTGCAACGACACGATCGGACGCGGCCCAGGCTGCCAGGGCGCGCAAACGTTGAAGACGCTTCGCCGCCTCGTGCCCGACAAAACAGCCGAACGCAAAATCCTTTTCGAAAATGCAAAACGGGTGTTGAAGCTGGATGTGTAGCTGATAACGCTGCCGGCTGTTTTCCCCAACCTTTCCCGCGTTCAATCGGAGTGTGTTTCCATACGCGCAATTTTTTCGGCGCGGTGCCAGGCCTTTTCCTATTCCGCTCGATTCAGGCAAAGCCCAAAGGCCCTGCGATCTTTTGCATGGCCGCGATCACTTTCTGGATGTGCTCATCCATCGGCAGATTCAAAAGTTCGGCGCCGCGTTCGATGTCTTCGCGTTTGACCGCGGCGGCAAACGATTTCTGTTTCATCTTTTTCCGAACGCTGCTCGCGGTCATGCCGTTGAGTTTTTCCGGACGCACATAAGCGACAGCCGTGATGAATCCGCAAAGTTCATCCACGGCAAAAAGCGCTTTGCGCATCGGCCGGTCGAGCGGGAAATCGGCCTGATTCCATTCGGCGTGCGAAAGAATGGCGGCGATGATCTCGTCATCGACACCGCGTTCGCGCAGGATGCGCGCTCCTTCTCGCGTGTGATCGGGCGGATTAGGCCAGCGTTCGTAATCGAAATCGTGAAGCAGTCCGGTGATTCCCCAGAGCTCGGAATCCGCCTGGAAATGAACGGCGTATTCGCGCATGGCGGCTTCGACGGACAAGGCGTGCTTGCGAAGCGATTCGGATTGGGTGAACTCGGTCAACAATTGCCAGGCCTGCTCGCGGTTCATGTGAGCAGAATAGTGACAATGTCTCGTCCCTTTCAACTCATGAAACTACGCGCACCTTGCTCTTTCGCTGTCGAGTCAATGCCCGGGATGTAACGCAAAAGTAACGACGGAACACCTCGAGCCAGCCATGGCTTTCAAAGCGATGGAGACACCATTGGCCAGACCCAATCACCCGTGAGTTCCTTGCGGTATTTGGTCAGGGCCGGCGTTCCACCGTTATCGATCTGATCCCAGCCGGCCGAGTAAAGGAGGAAAATGCCATTCGTCATGCGCCGGTATTGCATGGGATTCCCGGTGATCACATCCTGCGGCAGTTTCGGGGAGAGGGTGGCGAGTTCATCGAGGCGTTCCGGATAATGCCCGCGATCGAGACGAAATCGTTCCAGTGCGCAGACGACGGTGGCTTGATCGAAGAGCGTTTGCCTTTTGGCAAGCCTAAGGAAGCCGGCGGCGACATCCTCGGGTTCGCCAAAATAATAGCGCACCATCCAATGTTGTTTGGCCCAGTTGGCGGCGAGACGCTCGCAAGCACTGCGGACCTGCTCGGGCGCAACTCGCTTTCTCCTCAAATCGTACATGCCGCGCCCCAGCTCTCGATAAAGGTGGTTGCACTTCATTTCATCGCGGAATACCCAGGGTTGAATGCACAATTGCATCGCCAGATCCGCCGGGTTCATGAAGCGATGCTGCATCTCCGCTTCTCCAATCAGATGGTTGTCCATTTGGCGCAACAGATCCACCGCTTCAAAATCCTGCGCAAAAGCGCTGAGTTGTGCAGCGTTCCATTGATGCCGCTGTTGCCCTTCCCAAAACAGTTGCAGTCCGCGCATCTGAATCCAGCTGCTCGACCAGACGTCGCTCTCGGCCAGCTTTCCAATTTTCGCGATGACGCGCCAATCGGCGAAAGCTTCTTCGATGCGGCCAGCCTGAAGCGACGCGCTCCCATGCGCGACCAGAATTCTCGTAAGACGAACGAGCGCGTTCACGTTCAGTTGATTCAATTGACGCGCCCCCTTCCAGACCGGGCGATCTGGAATTGCGTAGGCGCGCCGGCTGGCTTCGCGCAATTCCGTTAATTGCGGTTCAATCTCCTGAAGCGAATGCAAAACCTGTTCTGCAGGTGAGGCAGCGGTGCTCGTGTTCAGTCCGCGGTGATGCAAATCGGCGGCCAAGGCGGCCAGGTTATTAGTTAATCCATTGGTGAAATCACCCAGGTGTAGAATTCCACCTGCCTTTTTGATCGGCTCCCATTCGCTTTGGCGCATGCGGTCTTGATAGGCGAGCGCTTCGATCAACGGGGTTTTTGCAAAATTA
Source organism: Verrucomicrobiota bacterium (assembly GCA_040754135.1). Lineage (GTDB taxonomy): Bacteria > Verrucomicrobiota > Verrucomicrobiia > Limisphaerales > SIBE01 > JBFMDG01. The sequence goes on along the minus strand of JBFMDG010000042.1, from coordinate 2,329 downwards.
ATTTCGTCTGGAGGGCGGCTTCCGGCGCCGGGATTCTGTCGTTCGGCGACGAACTCATCCCAGCTCCGATCCGCGGCGAGTTTGCTTTTCCATGTGGCCGCAGTCAGTACGGTGATCGCCCCCATCACCACCAGCCAGACCCAAAGCGTCCATTGCATGCTGAGTCTGGCGAGAACGGAAATGAAGTTGCGATGTTCCACGTTGCTTTCCATGGATGATTCCTTGCGCGTCGATCCCAGTGCCCGCTCGCGCACGCGTGCGGCCAATACCAGCAATCCCGCCGCGGGCAGGTTCCAAATCAGAGGCCCAAGCAAAACCAATCCCCATTGCTCGCGGGATTGTGGCATTTGCATGAAACAAAAGATGGCCGCCGAAACAATTAACGCGATCAGCCAGATTCGAACAAGGTTCCGGCGAAAGGCCGCCCAAGCGGGATTGCGCGCCAGCAACAGGGCCACCGGCGTCGCCGCCCATAGCCAAAGAAACGGCGCCTGCCCCATGGGAAAATCGGAGTCGCGAAATCCCACCACGAGTGCAAAGCACACATTCATGATCGCCGCCACGGCGAAGAGGCCGGTCACAGACCAAAAAAGGATTCGCCATCCGGCGATAACGAGCGGCGACCCTTTCGATTGCGTGCCAGTAACGGTGTTCTGCTGCGAGTCTATCACTTTCCCGGTCAAAGCGCGTTCGTGCAGCACGACTGTTTGGGAGACGACATAAACGCCGCGCCAGATCAACACGGCCAGAGCCGCTTGCACGATGGCGAAGACCCAGATCGAGTAAGAGGCTTCATCCGCCAGCCAGACTGAGAGCTCGATGGTTTTGAATAAAACGACCAGACCATAAACGATCATCGACGCTCCAAGGAATCCGTAGGCGAACAAGAGGCCGCGCGTCACCGGTTTGCCGCCCAGTTTCCAGACCTGCAATTGGCGATGAAATCCTTTGCCGACAAAGTGCACCGCCGAGAAGAGAACGAAGCTGCACCAGACAAAAGTAATGAGAACTGGCTGCGCGACGCGGCGTTGAATTGCGTTTGGGTTGTTTTGAATCCATTGCAGGTAACGAGATTGCTGGAGGAAGTAGTAGGCACAACACGCCATCGCCAGCACGATGAGCGTGGCCGCGCCCGTGATGGCCCAGGGATTCCGCCGCGACCAGGTCCAGGCCCGGCGCAGCCGGCTGGCCGGCCGCGCCAGAATCGGTTCGCCTTCGAGGAAGCGTCCGAGTTCTTCGGCAAGTGCCCGAGCCGAATGGTAGCGATGTTCCGGCTGCTTTTCGAGGCACTTCAAACAGATCGTCTCCAAATCCGGCGGCACATTTGAGTTCAATTTGGACGGGGCAATCGGCTCCGCTTCCACCACCTGCTGCAACGTGGCCAGCGGTGTTTCCCCGCGAAATGGCGGCCTTCCCGTCAGCAAATAATAAAGGATGGCGCCGAGCGAATAGACGTCACTTTGCGGGCCCACTTCTTCATGTCGTCCGACGGCTTGTTCCGGCGGCATGTATCCTGGACTTCCCAAAACGGCGCCGCTGACGGTAAGGCCGCTTTCCCTCTCCGTGCGTTTGGCGAGTCCGAAATCGGTGATGCGCGGCTGCCCATCGGCGTCGATCAAAACATTCTGCGGCTTCAAGTCGCGATGAAGCGTTCCGCGTTGATGCGCATAATGGATGGCCTCGGCAATCATTTTGAGAATCTGCGCCGCGCGCGGCGATGAAATCGGATTTTCCTGCACAAACTCGGCGAGGTTTTTTCCCTCCACGTAATCCATGGAAAAGTAATGCTGGCCTTCGTGCTCGCCGATTTCATGGATCGCCACAATGTTGGGATGCTGCAGATTGGCGGCGGCTTCGGCTTCGGTCAAAAAGCGTTGGATATCCGCTTCGCTGGCCAATTGTCCGCTCAGAATCATTTTTACGGCGACAACGCGATTCAGTTTGGCCTGGCGCGCCTTGTAAACGATGCCCATGCCGCCTTGAGCGATCTTTTCGATCAATTCGTAATCGCCGAAATAACGCACGGTGGTTCCGATGGCCGGGCCTTCCTGAGACGCTTTGATCTTTCCGGACAAACTCTCGTCCAGAGCTCCTGTGGGCGGGCCGCTGACGGTATCTTCGAGTCCCATGTTCAGCAGGCATTGCGGGCAGATGCCGCGGGGAGCATCGGGAGGAAGCGGTGTGCTGCACTGTTCACAAGTTCGAGCGGTGTTCATAAGTTTTTCATTATTAAACAAACCGGTTTGATCGGGTCGTCAGTGCTTGCTACGGGAAAACTGGATTCGGAGTTACAAAGATTCTTCCTCGAAAAACACAACGCCGAACTTTT
>JBFMDG010000041.1:0-19819 GCA_040754135.1 Verrucomicrobiota bacterium | reverse complement strand
TCGGTCGTACTTTCCGCGAGCAGGAAGGATTCGCCCGCGGCTTTGCAGGCGCTGGAAGAGCTTTGCCGCGCCTATTGGTATCCGCTCTACGCGCATGTTCGACGAACCGGTTATTCGCCGGCAGATGCGGAGGATTTGACGCAATCGTTTTTCGCCCGGCTGATCGAGAAGGATTGGCTCGGCGTTGCCGATCGAGAGCGCGGACGATTTCGTTCTTTCCTGCTCGGCGCCTTGAAACATTTTTTAGCGAATGAATGGGATAAAATGAGCGCGCAAAAGCGCGGTGGCCAACTGAAGTTCATCTCGATGGACGCGCTCGTCGGTGAAGATCGTCTGCGGCACGAACCAATTGATCGAGGCACGCCCGACCAGGAGTTTGATCGGCGTTGGGCGTTGACGTTGCTCGATGCCGTGTTGGCGCGGCTCGAGCGGGAATATTTCGAGAATGGCAAGGCCGCGATGTTTGAAGCTTTGAAATCCTCCTTGGGCGCCGATCGATCGGGCCTGGACTATCCGCAGTTGAGCCAGATGCTCGGCCTTTCCGAAGGCGCGGTGCGCGTGGCGGTGCATCGCTTGCGCCATCGCTATCGGGAACTGCTCCGTGAAATGATCGCGCAGACCGTCACGACGCAGGCCGAGGTCGAGGATGAACTGCGGCAATTATTTGCTGCGCTGAACCAGTGAAAAAATTTCGCTTTGTAACAACCGGCGGGTTTTTCTTCAGTAGCGGGTAGAAACCGAAGCACTCGTTATGAACGATGCCAATACCTGTTCCCGTTGTGGCATGCCGCTGGCCGCTGGAGTCGCTCAGGGCCTCTGTCCAAAATGCGTGCTGGCCGCCGGGTTTGAAACCCAGATCGCCACCGAACCGGCGGCCGGCAGCGGGCCCGCGTCTGATCCCGCGCCGGATCAATCCGAACTGGCCCGATATTTTCCGCAACTCGAAATCCTCGCATGGCTCGGCCGTGGAGGAATGGGCTGGGTCTTCAAAGCCCGCCAAAAGAATCTCGATCGCCTGGTTGCGCTCAAGGTGCTGCCGCCGCGCATTGGAAATGATCCCGCCTTTTCCGAACGCTTCCAACGCGAAGCGCGCGCCTTGGCTCGCCTCAATCATCCAAACATTGTCACCCTTTATGAATTTGGGATTGCTCAAGATCCTTCCGCCAGGCCGCCGGCAGCGCAAAATCCAGCGCCATCCTTCTACTACTTCATCATGGAATTCGTCGATGGCGCGAACTTGCGTCAACTCGAACGCGCGCGCCGCCTCACGCCCGAAGAAGCCCTCGCCATCGTCCCAAAAATCTGTGAAGCGCTCCAATTCGCGCACGATGAAGGCATCGTTCACCGCGACATGAAACCGGAAAACATTCTCGTGGACAGCAAAGGCCGCGTAAAGATCGCCGACTTCGGCATCGCCAAAATCGTTGGCAAAGAGGAGGAAATCACGTTGACCGGAACACAGCATACTTTGGGCACGCCGCATTACATGGCGCCCGAACAGGTCGAGACGCCCAATAAGGTCGATCACCGCGCCGACATCTACGCGCTCGGGGTGGTCTTTTATGAAATGTTAACCGGCGAACTCCCGATGGGCCGGTTCGAGCCGCCTTCGAAGAAATTGCAGATCGATGTGCGCATCGATGAAGTGGTCTTGAAATCCCTGGAAAAAAATCCGGAGCAGCGTTACCAGACAGTTGCGGCAGTCAAAACGGATGTCGAAGCGATCACTTGCGCCGGAGAAATGATGCATCGCACGCCCGCATCGGAAACAGCCATTCCTGACCGCGAAAAACTCGAACTCGATCCTCCGTTGAGGCGCGGGAAAAGCCGGATGCGAAATGCTGGCGAATGGCTTCTTTGGCTTCTGGTGCCTCTCGCGTTTCTCGCTTTGGGCGGCCGTTTTGATGCCTGGATTCCTTTCAGCGGACCGGCTTTCGATGCGGTGAAGATTCTGGTTTTTGCAGGTTGCCTCGGCTTTTTGATTTGGTACTTCCGCGGCCGGAAATCACCTTCCCCTGGCGTAGCCACCGCCAAATCCACGGCATCGCGTACGCACACCGAGCCGGCACGTTTTGCCAAACCACCCGGCCGTTCGGATGCGGAAGTTCTCGTGCCGCTCCTCGGCGTGCCGGTTCTCGCGGCAATCATCGCGCTGGCTCTCTGGTGGACCAAATCGACGTTGCCTTTGTGGGGATTGCTCTGCGTCGCATGGCTCGCGCGGATGGTTCCCCGCCATCTCGAAGTGTCGCGGCTGGCCGGGATCATGGCCTTGATTAGCGCGGGAGTTTTGCTGGAGTTAGCCCGGCGATGGCACGAGCCCTTTGATGCCGATCTGGTAGGGCTGCTTGCCGTTGCGGTTGGCTTGGGCATGATTATTTTCGCCGTCCGGCATTTTGTGATCGGACAGGGCAACGAGGATCTGGACGAAGCCAAAGAAAGTTCCTCGAAGAAAGGCGCAGAATCGAAAGTGGTGCATGCCGGAGGCGTCGTAGCGCGACCGGGCAGCCGTTGGCGCGACTGGTGGAACGAACGCCCGCGGTGGTTTGCGATCACATCGCAAACAGTGTTCATGCTCGGGCATTTGGCCTGTTTCGCCGGGTTCTTCAGCACCGCGATCGAGGGGGCTTTCCCAGCCGGGGGCAATGCCCTTTTCATCTATTCGATCGGCGCCATCGATCCATGGTATCGCTTTCAAGCGGACGCAATGTCCGAAACAGCTTTCCGATTGGATGTCCTCAGCGGCTCGATGCTTTTTCTGGTGGCCGGTTTCGCGTTTTATTACGCGTTCGCGAGTATCGAAAGAGCGCGCGCACTCAAGGCCAGATGGTGGAGTTCGCCGATTCCGATGGCGATTGTCTGGTCGGGCTGCGCGGTTGTTGCAGTGGTCATGGGCACGACGCTCCGACAAGGGACGATCGAGAGCCGCAATCAAAACACCGCCGGAAAAATCGTCACTGCCACTGGTGCGGATGGTCCTGCACCCAGCGTCACGGGTGTCACAAGCCGCACCGGTTTGGAGAACGAATTGATTGCCGCCTGCGGCCGCGGCGAAATCACTCGTGTGGGGCAATTGCTGGACGCGGGACAGAGCGTCAATTACAAAAATGCGCGCGGTGAAACCGCCTTAGTTGCGGCCATCGGCAATGGACATCGTTCGCTGGCATTGACGCTCCTTTTGCTCGGGGCAGATCTGACGGCGCAGGACACGAACGGCGTGAGCGCTTTGATGTGCGCCGTCGAAAAGGGCGACCGGATTTTCATTTCCATACTGCCTCGGCTGTACCAGCTCTCCTACGAACGGGATTCCCGCAAACGCAAGGAAACGTTGGGCGCGCTGCCGGGCGTCGATCGTTCACTTTTGAGGAACCGCGACTTTGATCTGGTGCAATTCTCCGCATGGCATGAGGCCGTCGAACAGACCAATGCCCAAGGCGAAATGCCCGCGCTGATCGCCGCCCGGCTGGGCGACTGGGAAACCTTTCGAGCAGTGGCCATCACCACCGACAGCTTGCGCGCACAGGATCGCCACGGACGCAACGCCGCCATGTGGTTCGCGAGCAACGGCACTGCCGCACCCTTTCAAAGGCTCGAGCAGTTCCTGCTCGGCAAGGCAGGCGCGGAAAATGGGTTTGTCGGTGAGATGCTCGCGTTCGATGTGGATCAACTCGCGCGAGTGGACCGCCATGGCCATACGGTCATGAGCCTCGCTCGAACCGCCCGTGACGCGCGGATTGCCGGCATTCTGACGCGGCACCTTGAAGCGTTGCTGGCAAACGAGACAACCTTGATCGAGCGATTGCGGAAAGGCGAGCTCACCGATCTCGAATTGGCCAACGCCCTCTCGTTCTCCCCGGAAATCGTCGCCAGGACCGAAGCGGCGAAGAAACGGCAACTGATCGAAGATCTGATCCGAAAGCATGAAGAAAGGCGAACGCTGGCCCTGCAAGCGCTGGGGAAAAATGAATAAGCTCAAAGAAGTGCATCCGACTCGGTGGCCAGTTACTTTTCTCCCCCGGCCGGCGAGGTCAGCCACTCGAGATTGAACCGGGCACAAACGATGGAGTTGCCCACTTCATAAAGGCAAAGCACGCTCCCGTCTGAAAGAATCGACAGATCACTGTAGGCGCTCGGTCCGGCTTCGAGCGTTTTGTTCACAGGCCAGGTCTTGCCATCGTCGCGGCTCATCTTGATCGAGAGGTTCTCCCGCTTGCCGCGGCCGCCAGCGATCGGACGTCCCTCCTTATCTCGCGGAAGCGTGTGCGGATTCGAGAAGAGCAGCGTCCCCGGCGCGGTGTGATGCGACACGATGCTCGCCATGCAAATCGGCTCCCACAATTGCTCGTGAAATTGCGGCGGGCTCCAGTCGCGCGCGCCGTCGGCACTCGTGGTGATGATCTTTCGGTTCTGTTTCGCAAGGCTGCGCGTGACGAGCATGACACGGCCATTGGACAATTCTGTGAGCATGCTCTCGTTAGGATCGATGAAATCGCCTTCGTTCGGCACCGCAATCTCACCGGCATGCCAGCTTTTACCATGGTCATCGCTGAAAATCGTCGCCGCTGCCGATGGCCCATGATCGCCCACAGCTCCGAAAGCCAGCCAAATGGGGACGACGAGCCTTCCGGTTCTCAATTGCGTTCCGTGCCCGGGACCAGTTGCGATGACTTTCCAATCGTACTTCGAACGGAACGCCTGAAACGCCGCCGTGATTTCCACCGGGGCAGTCCAGGTCGCGCCGTCATCGGTGCTGCGCATAGCGAAGCAGCGCGCGTAATTCACACAATAGAGAAACTCGATGGCGCCGGTGACACGATCGATGATCGCGACAGGGTTGTTCACCGTCTGCTCGCGCGCGCCATCGGCGGCAGGCTTGCGTGGATTGCCTTCGATGCGCGGACCGTTGTGGGCGATGGGCTGCGAAGAGAGCCAGCTTTTGCCATGGTCCTTCGAGCGGCGCAGGTGAATTTCGATTTCTCCCCAATCTGCGCTGTTGTTGCGCCGCGCTTCGGCGTAGGCCAGCACGGTGCCTCGCGGCGTGATCACCACGCCAGGGATTCGATAGCGCGCCACGCCATTCAAGCCCGGTGGAAATACTTCGGACTTTTCCAGGAGCGGCTCCGCGCAAAGCGCTGGAACAAACAACAGGCATGACAGAATCAATCCCAAAAACACTTTGATGAAGTAGGGCAGCAAACTCGACAGTTTCATGGAAGCGATTTCGTTTTCTTTTGAAGTCATTTTAAATCCGGTCAACGCTCCCGTTCGAGCGTGTGGATGGTGAGTCCATCGGGCGCCATGCGCGGCCCAGGCAAAAGCCGGCTTGCCAACCAGCCGAGCAGGACACAACTCAGCACACCGACGAGCGAGTAAAGCCAGATCGAAGTGAGTTTGTAGAAATAGATAAGACCCACCAATGCCGCGCTGGCCAGAGCGCCTGCCATTGCGCCTCGGCCATGGGCACGCCGGCTGAACACGCCAAGCAAAAACAAACCGGAAATGGTTCCGCCGAACAATCCGAGCACCGCCAGAAACGTTTCCCAAAGCGAACGAATGTCCGCTTTGGCCAGCACCACAGCCATGCCCGTGGCCAACATCCCGACAATCGCCGTGATCCATCGCGCAAGTTTCAGGCAAGCCGCATCCGACGTTTGCGGCTTCAAGCGCCGATGAAAATCCGTGACCCAAACAGTGGCGATGCTGTTGAGACTACCGGCGAGCGTCGATTGTGCGGCTGCGAAAATCCCGGCCACAATCAGGCCGGCCACGCCTATCGGCATTTCGTTGACGATGAACAGCGGGAAAATGCCGTCGGTTTGCACCATGGGATCGAGACGGTCCGGATTTTGACGGTAAAACAGGAAGAGCGCGGTCCCGATCGCGAAGAAAATCGCCTGGGCCGGAGCAGCCATCAGCGCATTGGTCCAGATGGCCCGCGCCGCCGTCTGGCGATCGGGCGTCGTGACGTAGCGTTGCACAATGTCCTGGCTGGCCGTGTAGGAAAAAAGATGGTTGAAGATGTTCCCCAGCATGATGGTCCAGCCGGTGGCGACCACAATGTCAAAGTTCCAGTTCACCGTCTCGAAGAATTTTCCCTGCCGCGAAATCTCCGTCATCCAATCCCCCACGCCGCCGTGCAATTGCCCGACGATACTCGCGAGCGCCCAGATCGCGCCACCCAGCAGAATGATTGTCTGGATAAAATCAGTCCAGATCACCGCCTCGATTCCGCCGAGCACCGTATAAATCACACAGAGGAGGCCCATCACCAGAACAGAGGTGAGGACGTCGATATTGCTGACGGTTGCGAGGGCGAGCGACGGAAGAAAGAGCACGACGGCGACCCGTCCGCACTGATAGAGAATAAACAACGCGCTGGCCATAAGGCGGGAGGCGAGGTTGAAACGTTTTTCCAAATATTCGTAAGCCGAAGTCACGTTCAGCTTCCGGTAAAACGGCAAAAACACCCAGGTGACGAGCGGCGTAATGAGGAGGTATGAATTCGCGAGAAACAAATTCCAGCCGACGCTGTAGGCTTGCGCCGGAATTGCCATGAACGTAATCGAACTCAACATCGTCGCGAAAATGCTCACCCCTGCGGCCCACCACGGAATTCTTTGTCCGCCCCGGAAAAAGTCGTTCGTGGACCTGTTCTTTTTCACGAACGATCCGCCCAGCCAAACCATGGCAGCCAGATACAATCCCACCGTGGCATAGTTCACCCAGCCAAATCCCGCCTTCCGATGAGCGAGCCGCATGGAATGGATCGCAGGGGTCCGCACACCGGGACGAATCTCGCCGCTCGGCACAATGAACCGGCCCTCCCACGCCACCATAGGCACGGTCACTTGTCCTCCTGGGGTTTCGCCCATTTCGCACCAGGTGTCGGTAATCAGGTGATACGCGAGGACCCGGCGCGTGAAGCCCGCGTGCTCCCGCATTGGCTCGAAACCGAATTGACGGCCATCATCACCGCCCAGGAGGAAAAAATGCGATTGCCCGACGGCCGGCGCGGGCGATGGCGCCGCGGCCATCGGATGCGGCAAATCCGCAATGCGCCGCCACGTTTTCAAGTTCGGATCAAAACGATAACCATCCGCCAGATAAGTCCGTTTCGGCTTGCCACCATCTCCAGCGGAAAGGCTGACGCCACCGATGATAAAAAATGCGCCCGCTTGAACTGCGCTTGTGGCCAGCGTTCGTCCTGGGCCGGGCCAGGGCGGCCGTTCGTTCCACCGCGCTCGTGGATCGGCGAGATCGAGCGACCAGAACGTGTGCAAGGCATTCGTCGCACCGGGCGTTTCCTCGCCACCGGCGATAAACAACGTGTCGCCAATGATTGCGCCGCACGCGTTGGCGCACGCGCGCGGGAGATCGGGGAGCGATGAGATTTGAATGGCGCCATTCGACCATTCGAGACGGAAGACTTGTTGGTAATGGCGCTGGGCATCGCTGCCTCCAGCGCAAACGACGCCGCTCGAAGTGGTGGCGGAAACACCGTAGCCCAAGGCGCGGGGCAGCTTGCCGGCGGCCTCCCACGCACCATCGGCAGTTCGCAAAACGTAAACCGTGTCATGCCAAACCTTGGCTCCGCCTTCCCACGGAAAACTGTTCGGGAAATTCGCGCCACCCGCCACCACAAGCACGCCCTGGCTGATCCCGGCAAATGGCCCGGCGAGGCCGAGCGCATTGGGCAGGTCGGGCAATCGCGTCCATTGCAGCAATGCCGATTGGTTTGTTGCCGATCGAGCATTCGCAGATAAAAGACCGGCGCCCACCAGAGCGATGGCGCATCGAATAAGCGAAACCGGAAGCAGGAATTGTGGAAAGATCGAGCGCACCATCATGAGGACGCGCTTCGCAAGGCTGGCTTGCGTTTGATCCATTCGTAAATGCCCGAGGCTTCAAGGCCCGACTCAAGCAGAGCGATTTGTTCGGGGCTCGGCGTAAGCAGCGGCAGGCGCACCGGCCCGCAATCCAGCGCAACCTGGCTCATGAACCATTTGAAGGCTGCAAGGGGATGCGCGCCACATCGAACAAACGCGTCAATCATTCGGACGGCGATCTCCTGCAATGCCGCCGCAGCGGTTTCGTCGCCTCCCTCATGCGCAGCAAAAAGCGCGTGGAAGAGTGGCGCTGCGTAATTGTAGGTGCTTCCCACCGCGCCGCGAGCCCCCAATTTGAGAGCCGCAAGCAACAGCTCGTCCCGACCAAACAACACATCGAACCTTCCTCCGTCGAATTGCAGGCATCGTTCGAAATCGTCGAGATCTTCAAAGGTGAATTTGATCCCGGCAAGCGTGGGAATCCGCCCGGCGGCGTTGCGCAAGAATTGATGAACTGAAAGCGGCACACCGGTCATCGATGGCAGATGGTAATAATAAAACGGAACGTGTGGCGCAGCCGCGGCCACTTGCTCGCACCAGGCCACCATTGTTTCCATTCCCGCCGGCTTGAAGAAGAACGGGGCCATGCAGGCAATGCTTTCCGCGCCGATTTCCTGAGCGTGAGCGGCCAGCGCGCGAGCGTCAGGCAGCGCCGTGTGTCCCACATGAACAATGACCCGCAACGCATCGGGCGCAGCGGCCACCCAACGTTCCGCCAATTGCATTCTCTCTTCGAGCGTGAGCGATACGCCCTCGCCCGTCGTGCCGCAAATGAACGCGCCGGCCACCTGGTTTTGATGCAGCCATTGGGCGTACTCGTCCACAGCCTCGAGATGAACGGTCCCGTCCCGATTCAAGGGGGTGAATGGCGCCGCGATCAGCCCGATCGTCTTCGGTTTGTTCGTCGCATGGGCCGCCCTGGTCGCCGGGTTCAAGGTTCCGTCATTCAATCGCCGATTTGTCTGCTGAAGGTTTTCGAGTGCGCCTCATTCGCTTCACGCCACTCGGTCAGAGTTCGCCAGGAGCGAAGTCATTTGGAGCCGACACAATAAAGGTGCTGTTCGCCACGCAACAACAAGCGACTTCCAAACGGCACGGGTGAAGCGATGAAGCGTTCGCCAAGATCGTTTTGCGCGAGCAGTTCAAAGGAGTCTTCGATGCGAGCGACAAAAATCACTCCGTCCTCGCGTCCCGCGTAAAGCTTTCCACCTGCAATCAAAGGCGAGGAGTAAAAGCTCGCCCGGTCCCGTGGAAAATCGGCCTTCCACAAAGTCTCGCCCGTGGCGGGGTTAATGCATTCGACTTCGCCACGATCACGCACGAGGTAAACACGATTTTTATAAACCACCGGAGAGGGCACAAAAGTTCCAGTGTCCTCGCGTTTCCAAATGCGATGACTTTTCGTCACGTCGCCTTTTCCACCGAGACGGATTCCATGCAAACGACTGCCGCGGCCATACGGCACCACAGCCATGTCGCCGACCACCACCGGCGAACTCACCGCCACCCAATTCGCTTTGGCTTCCGGATTAAAATCGCCACAGGACCAGATCAATTGACCGTCCGCCGCATGGTGAGCGGTGAGATGTTCCGCGCCCCAAACGAGGAGCGCTTGTTTTCCCGAGTGTTCGATGAGCAGCGGTGTGGCATAGCTGTGATCGTTTTCCACCGGCGTGGAATAATTGCGCAGAACGCGCCAGCGCATTTGCCCGCTTTCTTTGTCAAACGCCGCCAGCCAGGACTCGCCGTGATGCATCATGGCGACGATGACATCGCGACTCGTGAGCACCGGAGAGGTGCCGTAATCCCAGTACAACGTGTCCTTGCCGAAACGTTCCACCAGATTTGTTTTCCAACGCAGTTTGCCGTCCAGATTGACCGCCGCGAGATGGCCGCTTTTGAAATAGACGAAAATGCCCTGCCCATCGGTGACGGGAGAAGGATTGCTGCCCGAGCCGTTGCGATGTTTGCCGGGGGTCTCTGCGCCTGCGGTCACGTGCCAGAGCGCTTGCCCTTTCGAATTGAAGGCGAGCAACCCATTTTCGCCGTGGATCGGCGCCGTCACGTAAATGCGCTCCTGCCAAACGATGGGCGTCGAGCAACCTTTTCCCGGAAGCGAAACTTTCCAAACCAAATTGCTGGTGGCGCTCCATTGAACAGGAAAAGTTCCTTCCGCCGTGCTTCCATGATCCGCAGGTCCCCGCCATGAGGGCCATTGACCGGCTTGAATCGAACTCCATGTGGCCAGCGACAAAATCGAAATCGTTGAAATAATGGTCGGGAATGGCCAGCGAATGTTCAGGGCAGTCATGAGAACATTCAACGGTGAAGCCGAAGGAAAACACAAGCAGAAGATCAAACCCTCAATCACCCGGATTCACCCGAGCCTCACGCTCATCACGTTGAAGCGAAAGCATCCGGCGCGCTTGACGGGTGCGGTTAGAAAATCAGGACCTCACCCCGCCCGCGAAGGGCAGAGTGAGGTCCATCACGCGGATGAAGGAAGGAAGGAGTCGCCGGTCAAAATTCTGCGAGCTTGTCCCAACCGAGCGCCTGGCGATGAAGCGCGGGTTGCGGCGTGACTTCATTGCAAATCAGCCGGGCGCTGGCATCGACCCCCCAACGATGGAGAAGATCGGTGCTAAAGCGAAACGGACTGCCCGGCAAATCCTGGCCACTGCGCGTGGCGCGGACTTCGATTTCGTCGCAGATCGGAACAGCTTCCGGAGAGCTGTGAATCAGAGTTGGCGTGCATTGCCAATGAAAGGCGGGGAGTTCTCGTTGCAAACGATCTTCCAACTGTTTGATTGTATTCATTCACACCTCTATCAGCGGGTTCACGCACCCCACTTTAGTCTTCCACCGCCCCGCGGATATAAGGCCGAGTGCCGAACTTCAGTTCAGGGTTTTGCCTAAAGCGCATCAGGAAATTCTTCCTGCCCCTCAGGCGCCTCCATGCTAAAAAAACCTTGTCGCAAACTTCGTCGCAAACTTCGTCGCAAACTTCGTCGCTTTGTCGAAATCTTTCATCACGAGTCCAGCCCAGAACGCGGCTTTGTAAGCCGCAGCAACGTCCCTGTAATCACGGCGCATCAAAATTTATCTCATACGTTTGGGATATGCGGAGCTGCTGCGGGTCAAAGACACCGCGGTCCGGTTTTGTCGAGGTTTGTCATTCAAAATTCCGCATGTCATATTCAAGCCGTGTCCAGGTCGCTCGAATCGCTCAGCCTCTCCGAAAAATTCCGCTGGTTCCCGACAGTGAGTGCGTGTTTCGACGCCATGCTGACCGCCATTCGGCAAGCGCGATATTCCGTGCGGCTGGAAATGTACATTTACACCGTCAGCCCCATCGGCGAGCTGTTTCGCGAAGCGCTGATGGAAGCGGTCCGGCGGGGCGTGCGCGTGCGCGTCATGATTGATGCCTTTGGATCGATGCGGCTTTCGGCACGGTTTTGGGATCCGCTCGTGGAAGCGGGAGGTGATTTTCGCTGGTTCAACCCTCTGACGCTGGATCGCTGCGGATTTCGGAACCATCGCAAATTGCTCGTTTGCGATGAGGAGACGGCGTTTGTGGGCGGATTCAATGTTTCCACGGAATACCAGGGAGATGGCGTGCTGCAGGGCTGGCATGATCTGGGATTGCAAGTGCGCGGGCGGCTCGCTGCGGAGTTGGCTGCTTCCTTCGATGCGCTGTTTGCACTGGCGGATTTCCGGCCGGGACGCTTTGCGGCATTGCGCAAAACGCCGCTGCAAAAAATCGTTTCCACCTATGACGGCCAAATCATTTTGAGCGCTCCGGGATTGGGAAGAAACTTTCTGCGCCATTCCATTGTGCACGATCTCGACAACGCCAAATCGGTGAGCATCATCTCGGCGTACTTTCTTCCCACGCGGCATATTCGCCGCGCTTTGGTTCGCCTGGCGCATCGCGGAGGTTGCGTTCGGTTAATTCTGGCTGGAAAATCCGACGTGCCGCTGACGCAACTGGCGAGTCGCCGATTTTACGCCGGCTTTCTTCGGGCGGGCATCGAGATTTACGAATACCAGCCGCAAATCCTCCACACCAAACTCCTGGTCATCGACGAAGTGGTGTATGCCGGCTCGGCCAATTTGGATCGGCGCAGTTTTTACATCAATTACGAGTTGATGCTGCGGCTGCCGAACCGGCCATTGGCCAGCGAAGGAGAAGCTTTTTTTGCGGCCGCGCTGCAGCATTGTGAAAAAATCGACGCAAAAGCATGGCGGGCTTCGAGAAGCTTATGGAGCCGGCTGAAGGAGCGTTGGGCCTTTTTTATTCTCGGACGTTTGGATCCGCTCATTGCGCGACGCCAGATGAAATTCTTGAAGTAACGCAAAGCGGCGAAAGCCGATTGTGAGCCGGAAAACGATTTACCCACGCGCACTCGAATGCATGCTGCGCCTGTGCGAGTGGGGCAATCGAGCGCTCGAAGATCTCATCAACGTATTGCTCTGGCGCGTTTTCAGGCGCAGGGAAACGAGCTGCAAGCAGGCCAAAAGAAGTCCCGTGAACGCAATCACAGTGCAGCCGGTGATTTGCCAAAAAGCTTTTGGAAAGAGCTGGAGACTGTAAGCCCCTCTGCCCAGCCGCCATGAGGTGCTGCCGAAAAATGGCTGATGCACCCAGGCAAAAAACGTTTTCCAGTCCCACCAGGCCAGGGCCGCGCTCGCCATCAGAAATAACGAGAACAAAATCAGCGCCCGCACTTGAGCCGCGGCAAACAATTCGCGCCGTTCGCGCGCGCCGTAAACGATTAAGGCGCCAACAATCGCCGCCAGCACGGCTGCTCCGGGGACCTTTTCAAACAACTGGCGGACATCCTCGTAATGCCGGATTTCTTTCGGCGTCAGTTGGCCGCCCATCAAGGGCAATGGCAAGGCCGGTCTTTTTCCCGACACCCAATCGACAATCCGCTGCGCGTCCTGGAACTCGCCCTGTTCATGCAGCCAACGGTAGTAAAACGAAAAGACGGCGGGCCGGGAAAAAAGGAAAATGGCAAGGCCAACCACGGCCAGCAGTTCGGCCAGCGCCATCGCCCAGGCAGCCAGGACAAATCGTCCGCTGCATCGCTTGCGCGGTTCCGCATTATGCGCGGAGGCTTGGACAGAGGTTGGTTTCGCGCGATGAATCGTGGCCTGCATTTTCGCAAATTAATTGAGAATGGCGCCGACCGGTTTTCGCAAGCCAATCGCCACGGGCAGCGAACTGAGAAAAGCGCCGATGTTCACGCAGAGAAGGATTAAAGCCGTTTCCGGGCTCCAATAAGGATTGCCGTGGGTTAGATCGAGAACGGCTCGGGGAAAACCGAGCGTGCCGAAAATTTCCGAATGGAACCAGGCGATGGTGGCGATGGCCAGGAGCGCTGCCAGGTTGGCCAGAAATCCATTTTCAATCCATTGCCGGAAGTAAAGGAATGGACCGGGCGTTCCCAGGCTGCGCAGCAACGCGCCAATGAAAAGGTTCTGCCGGAATTCCAGGATGGCGATCGAACCGTAAACGAGCGCGAGAGCGAGGCCCAGCACGCCGGCCATGACCGTGCGCCAGTGGTTTTGCCGCTGCTGAAGTTCTTCCAGTTCGCGAATGAGCGTGAGCGCACTTTGAATTTGAGGCGGGTTGCGCCGTTCGAGGGCGTAAAGGGTTTGAATGGCGCCGACGTAATCTTTCATCGGGCGAGCCGTCTCGGAGCGTCGGAACAAAGTCGTTTCCACAAAGCCGAGCCGCTCAGTGTCCGGCGCCCAGCCTTGCGGCGCCAAAATGAATTGCTCGACGCTCAGCGGGCGCAGAAAAGTAGGCATCGGGCGCACTACGGCCGTCGCCGATTGCCGTTGCAACGTGATCCGCACCTGAGTTTCCTCAGGCAAACTGTCGCTGACATAAATCAGCGAAAGATCCGGTCCAAGCCACGGCGCCAACATGGCCAGCGCGTCCGGCGGATAAGTCAGCACCGGCAATTCCTGCTGCAATTCCGTCTGAGCGCGCACAAACAACTGGCGCAGCCGAATCTTATCTCCCGCGCCGGTCAGCGGCCGCAATCGGTCCGGTCGATCCGTTTGCGCCAGCAGCTCGGGATCGGTCAGGTTCACCATTTCGCGAACGACCAGCGTGTTCAGGCCAAACGTTTCGAGGCGATTGCGGATGCTCCGTTCGAGCAAGGTGAACGCGACCAGAATGACGGTGGCGACGGCGCCGAGGAGCGCGCCGACAAACAACCGCGCCAGGAAACTACTCGGTTGCTCCCGCCAGCGCGACCAAGTGTCTTTCCACAGGTAGGAAACAATTAAAATCGAGGATTTCATGAGCAATCGAGTGGAGCCGGTTATCGTGCGAACAAATCACACAAATGCGCTGGCATTCGCTTTCCGTGTTCCCATGCGCGTGGCCGGGCGCGTCCACAATCCCATTCGCATTCGCACCGGCCCGCGCGCGCAGCTGCGCGGGCCAGTCACGGTCCGCATTGGCAACCGCATCCGCGTCCGCGCCTGCTCCTGCACCCGCGTCAACGTATTCCTGGAGCGTGCGCGTGATGACTTGCGTGTTCAGGTCATCCAGGCCGGAAGTCGGTTCGTCGAGCAGCAGCACCGAAGGGTGCTTGATAAGGGCCCGGGCGATAGCTGCGCGTTGCTGCTGCCCACCAGACAACGACGCTGGCCGGCGCCCGGAAAATTCTTCGAGTCCAAGCAAGTGAAGCCAGTACTCGGTCCGTTTCCGCACGGAGTTTGCGCTTAATCCAGCCAGGCTCCCCGCGAGCTCGAGATTGCGCTCGACGGTGGCCAATGGCAGCAGATTGAGCTGCTGAAAAACAAAACCCAATTCGCGCCTTTGAAATTCCAAATCGCGCGGTGATCCTCGTAAAAATGTTCGGATGCAACCCCGTTGCGGGACGAGATACCCGGCCAGCAATCGGAGCAAAGTCGATTTGCCGCAGCCGGAGGCGCCCTTAATGAGGGTAATGCCGGGAGTGAACGTGCGCGTAAAATCCTTGATGATCCAATCGCTGGAACTGCCGTAGCGGAACCAGACCTTCTCGCAGCGCAAGCCGGAAAGATCTTCTTCGAATGCATGCATCGGATTCATAACCTCACCGGATCGTTGGGAAGAATGATGGCGACATCGGTCTGGCCTTCGATAAGCACGCGCGCGCCCGGCCAGGCCGATTGCACTCCTTGAGCCCAGTTGCGGCCCTGGAACGAGGACGATTGATTCAATACCAGGGCCAGTTTTGGCACAATGCGCGCCGGCCTCGGCAACGTCATCCAGAGTTCGCACGACACGTCGGTTCCCATGAGGCGCGCTGCGGCTGCGGATTTCTCGGAGGGAAATTGAAAATAATAAACGGATTCCTCGCGCATCTGGATCCGTTCGATTTTGTGAAAGACAAAAGGAGCCTGAAGTTCCTCGCCATTGGCCAGCCGCACGACCGCCAGCAGCCGGTCGGCGGGCAAGCCGACCCAGGCCGGGTTCGAGAGCACCACGCGCAATCGGATGAGGCTCAAGTCGCGCGCCACCGCCAGTTCCTGGCTGAGGTTCACGGGATATTCATCGACCCCATCGGTCAGAGGCAGGCTGATGGTGAGTTGCCCATCGAACGGCATTTTAAGCCGCGCCTGCGCCTGGCGATGATCGAAGTCGAGTTTGCGCCGTTGCCATTCCGATCGCTGGCCGGGGAGATCGATGCCGAGCACGGTCAGGTTGGTTTGTTCGAGATAACTGTAGCTTTTGCGCAGGAGGTCGAGTTCGAGTTCGGCTTTGGTCAGCGCTTCCGGCTTGAGCGGGTTGCCATCGGGCCCTGCGAAATTGAAACTGGCGCGGGCCAGTTCTTTGTTGGTGGTGAGCAAATGGAGCAAGGAGACTTGCCGGGCGGCTTCTTCAAGATCTTTTTCGAGCCGCATTTTTTGCTTGGGCAATTCGAGTTCGAGCTGAAGTTTTTCGCGCTCGTCGAGCTTCAAACGGGCTTCTTCCAGGGCCTCGGCTTCGGCCGCGAAAATGGTCGGCTCGAACTCCGCCCAAACATATCCCGCGCACAAATTCGTCTGCGGACTTTGCGCGTAAACCTTTAACACTCCCACCATCGGCGAATGGATGGTGATGCTGCTCTTGGGAAGCAATTGACAGGGCAAGGTGGCAATGCGCATTCGCGGCAAGGGCGGATAAAATTCCCAGTTCCAGCGCGGCGCCTGATTGGTCGCGGCGCTGTCGCCTTTCGCTTTCGCTTGAGTCGTTTCAGGAACGCAGCCGGAGAAAAGCAAACCGCTCAACCCGAGACTGAGCCATATCAGCAAAGCCGGCGGCTTTGGTATGGCCAGCGGCCGGGAGCCGGCTCGGTCCGAGGCCTGATCGTTGTGGGGCAGCATGGATCGCATAGGGCAGTTCAAGTCATTGGGTCATCGTTGTGGGATTCGAGTTGGCTGCCGCCACGGAAATGGGTTGGGGCCAGGCATACTCATCCACAAACCAGAACAAGGTCATCAGTTCGGCCAGTTCCCGGCGCAGGGCGCGTTGCTTGTCGATCAGCGCCTGATAATCCTCGGCATATTTCCGCAGCGACAAATAATTTTGCGCCGGAGGAACGGTTCGCATGATTTCGATTTGCGCATCGACCTGCCGCGCCTTTTCCAGCGTGTTATTGAGGATGGATTGGGTGAAAAGAAGTTTGTCCTGCAACGCGAGTTCCTCCTGACGATAGCGTTCGCGCTGCAAAGCCTGCTGTCGTTTGGCCTGGCGCACTTGCCGCGCCACCTGGCCGCGCGTATCCACATACCAGAACAGATCCGCGCTGGCGCGAATTTCCGAGGCATCCCAGAATCGTTCACGGCCAAAGGCGCGCTGATAAAGCGGCGGACCACTGACGAACAAATTCAATTCCGGCCAATAACGCAATTTGATGCCGAGCAATTGAGCCTGGGCCGCTTCGAGTTCCACCGCCACCAGGCGCAGTTGCAATTGCGCCACGCGATTAGTGTCATCGAGCGGCAGCGGCGTGAGGTGATAATTCAGTTCCGGCAGATTGTTCGTTAGCAACACCCAGCGATGCGAATAATCGCCGAGCAGATCGGCGGCGCGCTGTTGCACCGTATCGAGATCTTTGCGCAACGCGATTTCCTTTAACTCCAATTCGGTGGTCATCATTTGGCCGGTGAACGGATCCACTTCGCCGAAGGCTCGAGCCGTTTCGCGTTGCGTCGAGATGTGCTCGAGATCGGTGAGGGTGTCTTGAGCGGCCAGGAACAGTTTGTACAACTCGATCATTTGCTGGCGTTCCGCGAGCGCGGCCGCCGTTTGGGAACGGATGAGAAAAAGACGGGTCGTGTAAAGCCGCGCGTTGAAACTGATCAATCCGGGGATGTTAAAAAAGCTGTCCGCACTGAAAGTGACATCGTCGATCGAAGTGGTGTTGAGGCTTTCGAGCTTTTTGCTGACGCCGGCGCGCAGGTTTAAAGACGGAACCAGGTCGCGAAAAATCTGGCGAACGGCCTCCTGGCTGTTGGTCACATCGATGCGCGATTGGATCAGTTTGAGGTTGTTGTTCCGCATGAGCGCCACGGCGGCGGGCCAGTCAATCTGCCGTTCCGGCAAATTGGCCTGATGCTGAATGTTCGTGTGCCATTCCAGCCGGAGGTTGGAAAGTTGCCGGTCAATTTTCTTTTGTGGCGATCGGCAGCCCGAACTCAGGGCAAACAATCCGGCCAGAATAAGACAGAGGGTAGCGGTGATGCCGTTGCCACACGCATTCCGCCGGCGCTTTTGAATGGGGCGTGAAGGGACGGAGGGATTTTGGCGGGAGGGCAGTTGCATGAGCAGATGCAAAACCCGCCTCCCGAACCACTCGGGAGACGGGTCGCGACAGATGGCTTACTGAGGTGGCTGCAATGTAAACGTGCCACTGGTTGGGCTGGTATTGCCCTGGATTCGTGTCGATCCAGTGAACGTGCCGCTCAATCCATCTGTGAAGGACATGACGAACGTGTCGTTGTCTCCCGCAAACGAAGGCGGATCGGTGTAATCGGCGCTCAGATTGGCGGTGTTGCCAGTGAGCGTGTAGGTGTAGTTGCCCGAGCCGGTGTTGCTCGAAGTGAACGTGCTGGCGGTGAATGTATAGGATGTGGTGCCCACCAATGGTCCACTCGTGGTGTTCGCCACCATGGTGTAACCCGACAACGATGCGGGAGGCTGATTGGTGTTTCCACCACCACCACCACCGCCACCGCCGCCCCCACCACCACCGCCGCCACCGCCGCCGCCGCCGCCGCCACCACCGCCAGAGGTGTCATCGGTGAAATTCGAGAACGAGCCGCTGCTGGTCGAGCCATCGCTGTTCTGCAAGTTAAACGTGCCGTCCGTCGCCGAAGCAAACAGCAGATCGATCGTCTGCACGTTGGCCGACCCTGACTCGTTCAACACCAGACGCGCATTGTTGTCGCCGGTTCGCGTGTACTCGAACGTGCCGGAGACCATATTGGTATCTTGTGTTTGCGTGTAGGTATTGGCGCTGGCGTCGAACCGCACCGTGCGTGGCAAGGCATTCGTTTCTGTCAGGGTGACTTGTTTGCCGTTCACGCTGGCGGGAGCAAATCCCGAAGGCGGTGGATTATTAGCACCGGTGCCAGTTCCGCCGCCGCCATCATCATCGTCATCGCAGCCAACCCAAAGAGCACTCATGCTCATCAAGGCCAGCATTGCCATCATTTTTAGTCGCTTTTTCATGGGTTCCTTCTGTTGTTGTTTATGGTTTCGAGGCGATTATCCGTTGTGTGAGTTAATCTCCTTTCGTCGTGTGGCCATGAAAACAAAGCGCTCGCATACTCACAATCAGGCATGCCCACGATTTTTTGCGCAGATGTTGTCCCACTAAAAAGTTCGGGGATTCCCCGAAAAATTTCTAATGATCCGCGGCACCAGCCTGAATGCGTTTGACCCTTGATTTTATTGGTCCAAATGCAGATTGCATTGTCAACAACGGCTGAGGAAACCCCTGGCAGTTTCCCTGAAGGATTTTCCAGCTTTGTTGTCCGGAAAGCCACATCGTCCATCTCAT
The DNA here is from genome assembly GCA_040754135.1 of Verrucomicrobiota bacterium. Taxonomy (GTDB): domain Bacteria; phylum Verrucomicrobiota; class Verrucomicrobiia; order Limisphaerales; family SIBE01; genus JBFMDG01. The sequence continues at coordinate 882 of JBFMDG010000041.1, read as the reverse complement.
CCGTGGTGCAAAATTTTTCTCATTGGTGTGGGCTTAGAGAGCGGGAACGGGCGCAAAGGCTGGTCTTGCCGAAAAACGAATTCCTCCAGGAAATAGCCATTTTGCCGGTGTTTGGCCTAAACCCGGTTTAGCAACGAATCCCCATTGCCGGGCAATCAAAGTGGTTTCCGCGGGGGCGCGGAAAACTGCGCCCGAGGCGGGACGCGCTCCCCTCGCAGTTTTGCGCAAAATTGCTTTGTTTGGCACAACTCGTTGTCAATGGAGCAAGCGCTTCTCATTCACGGAGAGTGACTGCTTCGTAAGGGTGGTTAAATGCAGTTCAGCTCTAGCCTGAGCTCAGAGAGGCATTGACCCGTTGCCCCAGGTTGTTACCGTGTAACGAGTCATGTTAAAGCGTGCGATCAAAGTAGTGGGCCAGCGCAAACCTTACAGTGGTGGGCTGGAGGGAAGGTTTTTTTGAAATGTTGATCAAGTTGCGCGGCGACCGTCCCTTCATCCCCCGGGGGGTGTATCGATTCAAGTCTTTGGTAACGATGATCTCCGCGATTTCCTTGTGGTGCGTATCGCCGATGAAGTCGTCGTTGACCTTATGATATCGGCGTGCGGCGTTACCTTTAATGAAAGAAGCTCCGAAATGGCAACTTTTACTATAAAGGATGTGAAAATACCGTTCGCTTCCGCGAAGCTGCTCCTTCGGATGAAACGGACTTTTCGTGAAAAGGACGAAGCCGATCGAATGTTTTTGGAGCGGAAATTAGCGTCCGAGGCAGGCGGCCACTGAATTTCCCTTTATTCACCCGTGGCACCGCCCAGCAACTTCCGATTCAAACTGCCGCCGCTGAAGAGCGGCGGATCAGGGAACCACTTCCACGCGGAAGAAGT
>JBFMDG010000040.1:0-19901 GCA_040754135.1 Verrucomicrobiota bacterium | reverse complement strand
CGATGACAGATTACTATGCGCTCTATGGCATTCTCGACAGCACCCGTTTTGCATTTCCCGGCACGGAGATTTACAAGCATCCCAAAGATTTCATCCCGCTCACTGGGGCGGCGGAGGCGGAAGAATATTTCAAAGACGCAGCGGAATTGGCCGCGCTCGATGATTTGATCGAGAAACTGCAGGAGGAGAAGAAAGCGCTCGAACGGGCCGAAAAGCAGGTGGCCAAAACCGACGAGGACACCGATGGCGCAGCGCAGGTCGAGCGCAAAGATCACGTGAAGCTGCCGGAGAAACGAACGCTCATCGAGGTCAAGGCAGCGCTGGAAGATGCCCGCACACGCCAGCGGATTCTCGAGAACAAAACCTACAAGTTTGAAAAAGCTTACGCCGTCGCCGAGGGCAAACCGGCCAACGCGCGGATTCAAAAAAAGGGCGATCCCAAAACACCGGGCGAAGAAGTCCCGCGCGGTTTTCTGCAAGTGTTAGGCGGACAGAAATTGCCCCCCGAGGCCAGCGGGAGTGGCCGGCTCGAACTGGCCCATTGGTTGACGAATGCCAAAAATCCGCTGACGGCGCGGGTCATCGTCAATCGCATCTGGCAATATCATTTTGGCAAAGGCCTGGTGCCCACCCCCAATGATTTCGGACGGCGCGGCAAGCCGCCCACACATCCCGAGCTGCTTGATTGGCTTGCGTCCCGGTTTATGGAAAGCGGTTGGTCCATCAAACAAATGCACAAGCGCCTCATGCTCTCGAGGGTTTACCAGCTTTCCAGCGAGCATCGTCCCGAGGCGGCGAGTGCCGATCCGGACAATGAACAGCTTTGGAAACACCCACGACGACGCCTTTCCGCCGAGGAGATTCGCGATGCCATCATGGCCATCAGCGGCGCGCTCGATCATTCCATCGGAGGACCGCATCCGTTTCCGCCTGAGAACGAGTGGCGCTACACCCAGCACAAACCTTTTGTGGCGGTTTACGACTCGAATCATCGCAGCCTGTATCTCATGCAGCAGCGAATCAAACGGCATCCCTATTTGGAAATCTTCGATGGTCCCGATCCGAATGCGACCACGCCGGAACGGCCCATCAGCACCACGCCAATCCAGGCCCTGTTCATGATGAACGCACCTTTCACCCATGGACAGGCGGACCGGCTGGCTGTGCGCGTGGGACTGGCATTTCGCGAAGATCGCGAACGAATCGACTACGCGTATCGACTCGCTTTAGGCCGCCCGGCCAGAGCCGACGAACTGCGCAGCGGCGAGGAGTATTTAAAGGAATGCCGCGACGCGATGAAAGCAACCAGGCTTCCATTCGATCAACAACCGCGCGCCGCGCTCGCCAGCTACATGCGCGTGCTCCTGAGCAGCAACGAATTCCTTTACCTCGATTGATTGCTCGCCGAACTCAGCATCAGGCGGGTCGAGCACCCACGACGTTTTCCAACTTCGATTTCCATCCGCCGTGCGGCGGTGGTTTGAGTTGAGGCCGTTCAGTGGGCGGCTGATTGACTGACAGACAGATCACGGGCCAATGATCTGCCGCGCGAAAAACGGGATGATCTCACGGTTGTTCGCATGATTCGTCGTAAAAATCACCAGGACCAGCTTGCGTCCGTCGGGCAATTCAACGTAGGCCGCGTCATGCCGCGTTTCGCTGGTCCAGCCCGCTTTGGACCAAAGCTTTGCCCCTTGGGGTACGGCCGGCCCGGTAAAACCATGCGCCTGATCATCCGGATCAACCGCCGGTTTGAACGGATCGCGCTCCATTAATTTCAACATCTCCGCGCTGCGCCGCGCGGAAATCGCTTTCCCGGTAACGATCTCCGCCAGCAATCGCGCCGTGGCATCGGTGGTGAGCCAGTTGCGATGATTTGGTTTGTGGAGCTTTATCGATTGCATTTCCCGGCCATACGGACCTTCGCACCAGGGCTTGCGATTCACATTGATATTGGCGTAACCCAAAGCGGCGAAGTAGCGGTTCACCGCATTGCGCTTCTCATACCAGCGTTCCATCTCGCTCGTGGAGAGTTCAGGGCCGCTCGTCGTATCGGTCAGCAAGTCCACGATGTAATGCGTCGCCTCGTTCGAGGAATCGACGATCATGTCCCGCATGGCCCGGCGCAACTCATCGGTCTCTTCGAGTTTGCCGTCCTCCATCCAGCGGTGAGCGGCCACCAGATAAAAGAGCTTGATGACGCTCGCCGGGTAGATTTGTACATCTCCACGAAAGCTCCCGCGTTCAAGCCGCTGGGGAGCGGTCAGATCCAGAACGGTTGCAGCCAGGTGATTGGTTTGGAGATTGCGCGCGGCAAATCGTTGCAGCGTTTGCTCGACGGCTTGCTCGACCCGTTTTTGCAATGTGGTCGCGGCCTCAGCTTCGGCCGCCGGCGTCGTGAGTAACAGGAGGCCAGACGAAATTCCGCAGACGCCAATCAGAAAAAGAAGCGGCTTCATAACGCAGTGCTTAACTTTTTTCATGAAAACCTGAAACTCGAATCTTCAAGCCCCAGCCACAATTCCTGATCCGCCCTTTCGATCCCCGGTCTCGCGATTAACTGTTGGCCTCGGCTTTTCGGTGTTCGAGCATTTGCTGCAACTCCGGAGCGAGTTTCAAAAAGCGCATCACCGTGTCGCCATGCCGCAGCATCTTGGTTTCTTCCCACACTGCGGGAAGGCTGAGCGTGTCGCGCCGCGTGTGACCGAGGATGAACAAACCTTCGGGCCCCATGAGCCGAGGCAGATCCACATCGTCGAGCAGCCGTTGCGCGAAGGAAGTCGAGCGGCGGCCGATATTTTTTTCACCGTAGGGCGGATCGGCAAACACGAGATCGAATTGCCGACCGGCCGCAGCCAATTGCCCAATGGCAACGAAGGCATCGAGGACTCGCAATTCCAGTTGTTCCCGCGGCAGCCCGGCCTCGATAAGGTTTTGCCGGATGAACTGGGCGTGTTTGGCGGATTTCTCGATGCAAAATGCGCTGGTTGCTCCGCGACTGAGCGATTCCAAACTCAGCGCTCCCGTGCCGGCAAAGAGTTCGAGCACACGCCGGCCAACGACCCGAGGACCCAGGCTGTTGAAAATCGCCTGCCGCACCAGATCCGGTGTCGGGCGCACCTCGAAGCCTTTGGGCACCTTGAGCAGCCGGCCCGCAGCCGTTCCACCTATAATCCGCATGGCGCAATGAAAGCAGGTTTGAACGTCTCAGAAAACGTTTTTGGTAGGTTCGATCAGCGCCCGAAATTGCCCTCAGGTCGTCGCGGGTGTTCAAGCCGCCCAGGCGGTCCAACCCGCCCGCCCAATCTCCCGTCCTCTTTTCAGTGGAAAACTGGGGGCGCGTTTCATACCATGTCCGCGACTCAAACGACCCATGACACAGCGCTTCGCTCCGTCTGCACTCTGCCAGTGCCTGGCCAATCCGAATCCTGGCTCTCTGTCCCCTTCCGCTTGAACACTTGAGTAGCACAACATGAACGCGTGGTTGGTTCGACGGCTTTTTTGCAGATCTCACCGCATGGGGTTGACGCGCCGAAATCTCCCAGCGCTCCTGGCCTTCTGGCTGGTTGCACCATTGCATGGGTTGGCCGCGCCGAACCTCGATTGGCAAACCGCCGCAGGTCATCGCTGGGCGAACATTTCTCTGCCGGCCGAAGGCAAAACCGGTTTCAGCCTGCTCCCACCCGATGCCACTGGGATTCGTTTCACCAATCATCTTTCGGACAGAACCGTTGCCGTGAATCGGATTTATGAAAACGGCTCCGGCGTGGCGCTCGGGGACGTCGATGGCGATGGCTGGTGCGATGTGTATTTCTGCCGGCTCGAAGGCGACAACGTGCTCTATCGCAACCGCGGCCAGTGGCAATTCGAAGACATCACCGCCTCGGCGGGTGTCGCTTGTCCCAATCAGTATTCCACTGGCGCGGTCCTCGCAGATCTGGATGGCGATGGCGATCTTGATTTGCTGGTCAACTCGATCGGAGGCGGGACGCGTTCCTTTTTTAACGATGGGCAAGGCCGATTTAATGAAATCACCGAGACCCGGCTGGTGCGCCGCTTTGGCAGCACCTCCATGGCCCTGGCCGATATCGACGCCGATGGCGACCTCGATTTGTATGTGACCAATTATCGCACCACAACTTACAAGGATCGCCCGCCGGGATTGAAGGTCGAGGCCCGCATGGTTAATGGAAAAATCGTGGTGACACCGGAGGATCGTTTCGTTCCGATCATGCCGCGAGCCGGCGGCGTTGAAGTGATTGAAAAGGGCGATCGCGATTTTCTTTACATCAACGATGGACGAGGACGTTTCGCGCCGGTTTCCTGGACCGCGGGTTCATTTCTCGATGAAGAGGGCAAACCTCTGACGGCGCCGCCGACCGACTGGGGCCTGGCGGTGATGCTGCGCGATATCAACGGGGACGGTGCGCCGGACATTTACGTCTGCAACGATTTTTTCTATTGGCCGGACCGGGTGTGGCTGAATGAGAATTCCTCCCGGTTCCGTGCGATCCCGCGCACAGCATTGCGTAATCAAAGTCTTTCCTCGATGGCGGTCGATTTTGCGGACATCAACCGCGATGGGTTTGACGATTTTTTTGTCGCGGACATGCTCAGCCGCAAACACGCCTTTCGCCATCGGCAGCGTCCCAACACGATGAAGGGCATCTTGCAAATGCCAGCCTGGGATCTCCAATTCCGTCCCGAAGTCACCCGCAATACCCTTTGCCTGAATCGAGGCGATGGGACCTGGGCCGAAATCGCCCAGTTCAGCGGCGTCGAAGCTTCCGAATGGTCCTGGGGCGCCATGTTCCTGGATGTCGATCTCGATGGTTTCGAGGACTTGCTCATTCCAACCGGCAACAACCATGACGTGCAGGACGGAGATGTCATCCGCGAATTGGCCTCTATCCGTGAACTCGAAACTCCCGATGCCCGCGTGCGAAACCTGAACAAATTCCCCCGGCTCGAAACGCCTTCCATTGCGTTCAGAAACCGCCGCGACCTGACGTTCGAAGAAGTCGGCGCGCAATGGGGTTTCAACACGGTCGGGCTCGCGCATGGTATGGCCGCCGCTGATCTCGATCTCGACGGAGATCTCGATCTGGTGATGAATCGACTCCATTCGCATGCCGCCATTTACCGGAATGACTCAACCGCGCCGCGCATCGCCGTCCGCTTGAAAGGGCTGGCGCCCAATACGCGCGGCATCGGCGCCAAAATTAAAATTACCGGCGGTCCGGTCACTCAAACCCAGGAGATGATCTGCGGCGGGCGTTACGTCTCGGGCGATGAGGCCGTGCGAGTTTTTGCCGCGGGAACAACTTCCAACCGTCTTAACATTCAAGTGACCTGGCGCACCGGACGGCAAACGGCGATCAGCGGCGTTCTGCCGAATCGTATTTATGAAATGGCCGAAAGTTCGACCGCCTCATCCGAGACGATCGCCACAAGCAATCCTCCTCTTCAATCGGTCGCTCCGCATTTCGAGGATGTCAGTTTGCGACTGACCCATCGGCACGTGGACGAACCGTTCAACGATTTCGAGCGGCAGCCATTGCTCGACCGGCAACTGTCCCATCTCGGCCCCGGCCTCGCCTGGGCGGATACCAATGAAGATGGCGCAGAGGATCTGATCATCGGTTCCGGTGTGGGCGGCCGTCTGGCGTTATTCCGCAATCAGGGCCAAGGCGATTTCAAACCGTTCGACCAGCACCCGATTACGCAGCCGGTCACCCGCGATCTAACGTCGATCCTCGTTTGGTGGCGCGCGCCAGGTGATCCGGTGATTCTGGCCGGTCTGTCGCATCACGAGGATAAAGAAGGCACTCGCGCCGCGATTCGAATGTACGACCTCAAAGGCCAGCTCGTGAATGACAGCTTCCCGGCGACAGAAGATTGTTCCGGACCGCTGGCCATGGCGGACATGGATGGCGACGGCGACCTTGATCTGTTTGTGGGTGGACGCGCATTGCCCGGGAAATATCCGCAGGCCAGTTCGTCGCGCATTTTCCGCAATGAAAAAGGAAAACTCATTCCCGATGAATCGAATCAGGCGCCATTCGAGAAAATCGGATTGATCTCGGGGGCGGTTTTCAGCGACCTGGACCTGGATGGCGATGCGGACCTGGTTCTGGCTCGCGAATGGGGCTCCTTGATTTTCTTTCGCAATGAAAAAGGAAATTTCCGTGACGATACCGCCTCAACCGGCCTGGCCGAGTTCCGTGGATTATGGCAAGGGGTGACCGCCGCCGATGTCAATGGCGATGGCCAGCTCGATCTCATTGCTTCCAATTGGGGACGCAACTGCCGGTACCGAACTCCCATTGCGCATTCGGTCCGGATTTATTACGGAGATTTCGATGGGAACGGCACGGTCGATTTGCTCGAAACCTATTTCGAGCCGGAGCTGAACAAATGGGTTCCGTGGCGCGACTGGGAAACGGTCACAAAAGCCATCCCAGGCCTCGAAGAGCGCATCCCGAGCTATCGGGCATTCGGAATGTCGAGCATTGAAGAGATCATCGGAGAACGCTTCCACTCGGCGCAAATGTTGTCGATCAATACGCTCGATTCCGCGGTGTTTGTGAACAGTGGGGGACGATTTCAATGGAAGCCGCTTCCGGCCCAAGCCCAATTTGCGCCCGCCTTTGGTGTGGCGGTAGCCGACTTTGATGGCGATGGGCGTGAAGATATTTTTCTGGCTCAGAATTTTTTCGGCGTGGAAACCGACACCTCGCGGCAGGATGCCGGCACCGGACTGTGGCTTCGAGGAAACGGCCAGGGCGAATTCACTCCTGTTCCACCTGCGGAATCCGGACTGAAAATCTATGGCGAACAACGCGGCTGCGCGATTGCCGATTTCGACGGCGATGGGCGTCCGGACCTGGCGGTGGGCCAGAATCGAGCGGAAACGAAACTCTCTCGGAACGCGCGCGCGCAGCCTGGATTGCGCGTTCGGCTAGTGGGACCTCCGGAAAACCCGCACGGCGTGGGGGCGATGGTGCAATTGAGGTTTAACGGCAAACGCGGACCCGTTCGCGAAATACAGGCCGGTTCAGGTTACTGGTCGCAAAACAGCCCGGTCCAGGTGCTGGCGACGCCAGAAAAGCCAACCCATCTCCTCGTGCGCTGGCCCGGCGGAAAACTCACCGAAACCCCTCTGCCCGATCCTTCACGCGAAGTGGCCGTCGAACTCACCGGCGCATTAAAGTCGGTGAAATAAAAAAACGGGAAGAGCTTTTGGATTGGCGGAATTCTGGTTTCGGCGGAGTGAAAGCCTGTCATAAATCCTGCGTTCTCCACGACGTGTGAAAAAACGATATTGGTTTCAGCGGCATCCGAGAACAACACTGGTTCTGACGAGTGGTTTGGTTTTGTTGCTCATGGACCTGTGCGGGACCTGGCTTGGAAGAACGCTGTGGCAAATGGCCCGCCCGAATGAGTCAGCAGGAATACCATCGCCCATTTATCACCACGGGTTGAAACCGGGATTCGCCTCGACTCGATACCGCTTCGGACCTCTGAGCTATCCCATGTTCGTCAATTCCCTCGGGATGCGCGATCGGCAGGTGCGTGAGGTGTCACTGAGCCCGCCCAAGGGTTGGAAACGACTGCTCATTATTGGCGACTCCTTCACGGAAGGAGTGGGTTACGCGTACGAGAAAACATTCGTTGGACTTGTCGCTGAAGAATTAAATCCCAGGCAGATTGAAGTCTTAAATGCCGGGGTTGGCTCCTACTCGCCGATCGTCTACTGGAAAAAAGTGAAAGCCTTGCTTGATCAGGGAGTGCGGTTCGAGAGCCTGGTGGTGTTCCTGGACATTTCCGATATCGAAGACGAGATCAATTATTATCTCGATGAACAAGGGTCGGTTCGGACGCGATCGATGGAGGTGATCGGCGGAGGGCAACATGTGCGATCGAAGGGGCTCTGGGCACGAGGTGAGCATTTTGTCCGGCGACATTTGTGGCTGACAACCACGCTGGCGCGGTTGACCAGGCGCTGGGTCACTGCGAAAAAGTCGGGAACTCGCCATGGCAACATTCTCAATCTTCCTCGCGCCCGTTGGACGGTTGATCCCAGGCTGAGGCGCGAATTTGGAGAAATGGGATTGAAGCGAGCAGAGCAGCATCTCACACAATTGCGAGCTGTTCTGGACAAGCATGGCATCCAGCACATGACCTTGGCCGTGTATCCCTGGCCGACCCAGATTTATTATGGCGACCTGGATTCCGTTCAGGTGAAATACTGGGAAAAATGGTGCGCAACCAACCGGGTCCGCTTTGTGAATTTTTTTCCATCGTTTGTACCGGCTCCCGGCGGGTCAAACCGGTCACGCGATGTTCTGTCGGATTATTTCATTCCTTACGACATGCATTGGAACGAGGCCGGGCACCGTCTGATCGCTCGTCAATTGCTTGCGGAGATCGATCTCGATCCCTTGAAATGAGGCACGCTCTTGCGTCAACAACCCGCGTCTAGATCTAGAAGTCGCCCTCGTGCCGCCCGCGCTCTGTCCAGCAGTTTGCCGTTGGCATCGAGCAGCGTAAGGTCAACATCCACGAACATGTTAGCATTTTTCACGTGAAACAGGGGAGGATTTCTGAGCGCGCATCCAAAACGCACTTGTACTGGCACGGCTGCTCCCCTTCGCTTCCTCAGCAATGCAGCGTTGATTGTTCCAAATAATTCGTTTTCTTCTCTCGAGCTCAGGGCGCCGGGGCGCTGCGTTGACACTCGATACCGCGGCTGTTAGTTTGCGCGCTCTTGAATTGGAAGAATTGGAATTGAGCATGGATTACAAAGAGACACTCAACCTGCCCCGGACCGATTTCCCGATGAAAGCGGATCTGGTGACGCGCGAACCGGAGCGCCTGAAAAAATGGGAGCGCGACCAGCTCTATCAGCGCATTCAGGCCGCACGCGCGGGCGCGAGCAAGTTTGTTCTGCATGACGGGCCACCCTTTGCCAATGGCGATGTGCACGTGGGCACCGCGCTCAACAAGATCCTCAAAGATTTCGTGGTCAAGTACCACACGCTGCGCGGACGGCATGCTCCTTACATTCCGGGGTGGGATTGCCATGGATTACCAATTGAGTTCAAGGTCTCGCAGGAAATGCGCAAAGCAGGCAACACCGATGCCGATCCCGTTTCCATCCGGAAGGCCTGCGATGCTTACGCCCGCAAATACATCGATATTCAACGGACCCAATTCCGCCGTCTGGGTGTGTTGGGCGATTGGGATCATCCCTACCTGACGCTGAACAAAGAATATGAAGCCGCCGAATTGCGCCTGTTTGCCGACATCGTCGAGAAAGGCTTCGTTTATCGCGGCAAGAAACCGGTTTATTGGAGTATTCCCTGCCGCACGGCTTTGGCGGAAGCGGAAGTGGAATATGCGGATCACGTCAGCCAGAGCATTTACGTGAAGTTTCCCGTCGTCGGTCAGCCGAATCTCAACGTGCTCATCTGGACGACGACGCCCTGGACTTTGCCAGCCAATCTGGCTGTGGCATTCAACTCGACGTTCACCTACTCGGTCGTGCGCGTTGGAGAGGAGCGGTTCATTCTTTCGGCCGGGTTGCTCGCCACCGTCGCTCAGAAATGCGGCTGGCAGGATTACTCGATCGAACAATCGGTGGACGCTTCTTACCTCAGCGGGCTTGCCTACCAACATCCCTTCTGTCAGCGCACGGGGCGGCTTTATCCTGGCGATGGATTCGTCGATAACGTCACCGGCACCGGATTCGTGCACATTGCGCCTGGGCATGGGCTAGAGGACTATTTGCTGGGATTGCAGACGGGGCTGCCCATTTATTCTCCGGTGGATGACAATGGGTCGTTTGCCTATTCAAGCGAATTGCCGCTGGAACAACAAATGCCGCCGGAGATGATCGGCAAATCGATCCTGGAAAAGCATGGGAAAAGTGATGCCAATACCGGCGTCCTGCACGAGTTGCGCGTGCGCAACGCGCTCGTCTTCCAGGAAAATTATCATCACAGCTACCCCCATTGCTGGCGCAGCAAAACGCCGGTCATCTTCCGCGCCATGGACCAATGGTTCATTCGTATCGATCACCAGGATTTCCGAAATCAAACGCTGGAAGTGATCGCTCACCAGATCGAGTGGATTCCCGATTGGGGACGCAACCGCATGGAGGCCGCGGTCAAATCGCGTCCGGACTGGTGCATCTCCCGCCAGCGCACCTGGGGCGTGCCGATTCCGGCATTTTACGATGCGCAAGGCACGCCTATCCTCGATGCGGCCATCGTGCGCTCGGCCGCGAATCTCATTGAACAGCATGGATCGAATGTCTGGTTCGAAAAATCCGCGTCCGACCTTTGGGCCCTGATCAAACCCACGAACTGGAGCGGGCCTGATCCGGTGGCCAAATCCCAGGACACCCTCGATGTCTGGATCGATTCCGGTTCGTCGTCACGCGCCGTCATCGCATCGCGCCCCGAGTTGCGTGGCGCTGAAAAAGCCTTTCAAGCCGACATGTATCTCGAAGGCAGCGATCAGCATCGCGGATGGTTTCAATCCTCGTTGCTGTTGTCGCTGGCCGGCAATGGCGCGCCCCCGTTTCGAACCGTTCTCACGCATGGTTTCATGGTCGATGCCAATCGCGAGAAATTCTCGAAAAGCAAACAAGGCCAGGGTGGCTACGAAAAACCGCAAACCGCGGACGCTTACGTGAAGAAATGGGGCGCAGACATTCTGCGGCTTTGGGTGGCTTCTCAGGATTACCGCAACGATGTCGTGGTCAGCGAGGAGCGGATCAGCAAAGTGGCGGAGACTTACCGGCTCCTGCGCAATACCCTGCGCTATCAACTTTCGAACTTGTACGATTTCGATCCTGGCCAGCACGCCGTGCCAGACGAGGGATTGACCGGGTTGGATCGCTGGATTTTAGGCGAATTTGCCAGGCTCGAACAAGCGGTGGCAGCCGCCTACGATCAGTACGAGTTCCACGTCGTTTACCAGAAGGTCAGCCAGTTTGCCGCGGTCGAGCTGAGCGCGATTTATCACGATGTCGTCAAGGACCGGCTCTACACCGATGCGGCCGATTCACCGCGCCGGCGTTCGACTCAAACCGCATTGCATTGGGTGGTGACGCGTCTGTGCCAGATGTTGGCTCCGATTCTTTCTTTCACCTCGGATGAAGCTTGGGAGATAATCTCCGGACAAGCCGCGGCAGGATCGGTGCACACGACCGTCTGGGCGCCCAAGCCATTTTCCCGTTCGAAAGTTGAAGAAGCGGCGTGGGAACAGTTGTTTTTGATGCGCGAGCGGGTGCTGCCGGAACTGGAAAAGGCGCGTCAGGTAAAAACCATTGGCAAAGCGCTCGAAGCCAAAGTGACGCTGGCCGGTCGGGAAGACGTTTTGAAAACGATCGACGCCCATCGCGAGGCGCTGCGGGAGCTGCTCAACGTTTCCCAGCTTTCCGTGCAACACCAGGATCTTGAAACGGTCGGGATCGAAGTCAGCCATGCCCTCGGACAAAAATGCGAGCGTTGCTGGCATTGGGAAATGGACGTCGGCGAAACAGCCGCGCATCCGACACTCTGCGGACGCTGCGTCGAGGCAATCGGCCAAATGCCGGCCGTAAAGTAACCTGCGGTTCTGCGCTCTGGCTACGCGCAGTGCGTGCAGGCGAGGTCCTGTTCGGGATTGATATTCCAGCGGCGGGCCACATCCACAAGATCTGAGTTCAACGGCCATCGGTCCGGTTGCGGGTCGCCTTGAAATTCCGGGTTCGCCCCTTTCAAGGTCATGCAGCCTTTGTTGTCACCGATGCGTTGAATGGTGGCGCATTCCTCTGGCGCAAGACGGCTGTCCGGCAGCGCGGCGACTTCGGCGACTTTATCTTCAATCGGTTTGGTTTTCGGGCCGATTTCCTGGATGAACGTCGGAATGACGCTGCGCACCGCGGGTTGGCTCAGATTCCAAAGACAAGCGAGCTGCATCATCGTTAGCCCTCGAGCCTCGGAAATGGCCCGCATTTGATTCATTTTCTCGAGGCCTGTTTCCACCCATCCTTCCGGCCGGAAAGTGCGGTGATCCTGCGCGGCAAAGGTATGCCCGGGCCGCACATCGTCGTGGAATAAACCCCCGTAATCGACCACTCGAGTGATGATTTTTACCTCATGCTTTTTGGCGGCGGGCAAACAAAGGCTGCCCGGCCAAGGTTCGAGCGGGTTGAGAATGATCATGGCCCAATCGATTTGGTCGCCGAATTTCTCGAAACAGGAAATGAGATCGAGCGTGAACCCATTGGCCGGGCCAGGCGCGACGCCAAGATGTTCGGTCAAACCGGCGTCGCGCACGGCTTGCAGGGCATTCCACACGGAGGGGCTGGAGTAACCGATCCAATCTGGATTGTGCAGGAGCAGCAAATCGAGCCGGTCAACGCGGCAGCGTTTCAGCACCTGCTCAGTGGCCATGCGCAAGTAATCCGGATATTTGTCCGGACCGCGCAAGCGGGGATCGGTGAAACGCGGATAGCCTTTGGCGCCTTCGCGTTTGCCCTCATAAAAATCATGGCCGACAGCGCCAACGAGGCAGTAACTTTCGCGTGGCAAACCTTCCAACGCGCGCCCCAAAAGTTCATCGGCCTGGCCGTTGCCATAGACATCGGCGGTCATGAAAGTCCGAATTCCTTTTTCATACGCGAATCGCATCAAGCCGATAAAATGATCGTCCTTGAGCGGTTCGCCAAAATGCATGAACCGTCCACCGCTCCAGGTGCCGTAAGCCGTGCGCGTCAAATCCATAGCCGTCATCTTACAATTTCATGACCGTAAACCAAGAGAGGAAAATACAGGTGCAGACAGATCATTCGATTTAGCCGCTGCTCGATGCCACCTGCTCCAGCCGCACCGAGGCATGCCGAAGAAACAACATGAAATTTCAAAAACAAAATGAGATGCGGGGAAAAGTTCGCGTCGGTTGGAATGGCTGGAATTACCGCGTTCTCACCTCACGCCGGGTCTGTCCGTCCCGATGGGCGCCGGATCAACTCATGCGCATGGGCATCAAAACGTAAAGGAACGGCCCATTTATTTTCAGAACGCCCGGACTGAGTTCATCGATCAGTTCAAGGAACACTTCGTCGTTATCGAGCGCTTTCAGCGGGTCCATGAGGTAAATCGGATTGAAGGCAATGGCCAGGTCGCGGCCTTTGTAATTGATGGCCAAAGATTCTCGCGCTTCGCCGACCTCGGGGGTGTTGGCCGTGATGGCGAGGTTATTCTTGGTGAAGTTCAATTTGACCGAATTGGATTTTTCACTGGTCATGATTTCGGCGCGGCGCAAGGCCTGGAGAAACTCTTCCCGCCCGAGAGCGATTCGTTCCCGCGCTTCGGTTGGAATGACCTGCCTGTAATTCGGATAATTGCCCTCGACCAGCTTGGAAATGATCAAAATGGACGGCCCGCCTTCGTCCCTCAGCGTGAATGCCACCTGGTTATCGGTGAATTTGATTTCGACATCGCCTTTCGCCTGCAGGAGCCGGTTCAATTCATTGATCGCTTTGGTTGGAACGATGAATTCGCCCTGGCTTTCTTCGGGCACATCCACATCTTCATCCGTCAAGGCCAGCCGGCGCCCGTCCGTGGCGACCATGGTCATTTTGTGTTCTTTAAGGCTGAAAAAGATGCCGTTCAGCACGAAACGGGTTTCATCGGTGGAAATGGCGAACGAGGTCCGTCGCAGCATGCTTTTCAGTTTTTCCTGCGGGACAGTGATCTTTTTTTTCTCAGCGAAATTTGGCAGCGGCGGAAATTCTTCGGCGGGCAAACCATTGATTTTATAGAAGCTCGACCCGGACCGCAGCACGCAGGTATTCTTTTCATCGACTTCCAAATCGATTTCGAGGGAGGCCAGTTCACGGACGATGCCGAAGATTTTGCGAACCGGCAGGGTGGTATGGCCCGGGGATTTGATTTCAGCCTGGACAGTGCAGGAGATAGTGACATCAAGATCGGTAGCCGTGAGGCCCAGGCGGTTCTCGTCGGCGCGGAGCAGGACATTCGAGAGGATGGGCAGAGTCGTGCGGCTGCCGACAATATTTTGAACCGCTTGGAGTCCCTGCATCATTTGCTCTTTGCTGATGAGAATTTTCATTGGGCCCTTAATTCTGTGCTTTTTGAAATTAAAATCTCAGTCTTATTATGGGCTGTGAATAGAGTAAACAACTGGCGGTGTCAAGGTTGGCTCAAGGAGTTACGCAAAACGGGATCTGTCGATGACAATTTCAATGATTTGGAGATAGTTCGAAAGAGTCCGAGTTGTTCGGAAAGCTCACAAACTGTTCACAGGTTGGGCAGAAACAATTGGCGGAGTTGTTGGCTGCAGAGCGCGGATGGATTTTGGTTTATCGGGAAGCGATTCCTTTGTGTAAGTTACACTCTATGAAAGCGGTTCAATTGATCAGTGCCGGAGAACCCGGAACATTCCAAATCGCTCACCTGCCCGATCCAACGCCCGGTCCGAACGAAGTCATCGTGGAAGTCAGGGCTTGCGGCCTGAACCGGCTCGACCTTTGGCTCGAACAGAATGCATTGCCCGTATCAATCCAGCTTCCTCGCGTTCCCGGATGCGAAATCGCCGGCGTGGTTTCGGCGACCGGAGACGATGTCCAGGAATGGCGTTCTGGCGATCGAGTGGCCGTGCAGTCGAACCTGTTTTGTGGCCGATGCGAGTATTGTTTGCGGGGAGAAGAATCGCGCTGTTTGAATGGGAAGCTTCTCGGAATCGATTGCGACGGCGGTTTTGCCGAGAAAGTGGTGGTCCCGGCGAGGTCGCTGGTGCGTTTGCCAGCGGGTGTGACCTTTCAAACTTCAGCAGCGTTGACGCTGGCCGGCAGCACCGCCATGCACATGCTGACCAATCGGGCCAAAGTAAAACAAGGCGATTGGGTGTTGGTGATTGGCGCCGGCAGTGGAGTCGGGTCGGCCGCGATTCAAATCGCGCAGAAACTCGGAGCTTATGTGATCGCGACCGGATCCACGGAAGCCAAGCGCAATCTCGCCCTGAAGCTCGGCGCATTGCACGCCCTGGATGCCGGCCAACCCTATTGGCCTGCGGAAGTTCGGCGACTGACCCAAAAACGCGGGGTCGATCTGGTCGTTGAACATGTGGGCGGGCCGATGCTCGAACAAGTGTTCCACTGCCTGGCGCGCGGCGGGACGGTGGTGACTTGCGGCGCAACGGCGGGACGTGAAGTGCGGTTGCAACTTTGGCCGTTCTTCGTGAAAGAGCAACGGTTGATTGGCAGTTATGGCCGGACGCGCGCCGATATGGAAACCACACTGGATTGGGCGGCCGCAGGAAAGATCAAGCCGGTCATCGACAAAATCTTTCCCCTCGAACAAACGCCCGAGGCATTTGCCGCTCTGCGAAAGCGTGAAGTGCTCGGCAAACTTCTGGTGGTGCCTTAAGCGCGCGGATCGACGGATGTTCAGGTTTACCGTTGCACGCCATGATCTGAAAATTCATTGTCTCCTCGAACTTAATGTTTTTGCGGGCCCGAGTGAAATGACGTTCCTGACCGGCAGCCATCGCGCGCAAAAGGTGGACTGAGGCGTTGCCGCTGAGTGACCGGGAATAGGCCCGTACGCTTATTTTCCAGGTGGCGCGAGACTGGTCACATTGACCGCCAGAGAGAGCCGAATGAAAGCAACCATCTTGATTGTGGATGACGAGCCCGATGTGCTCGATTTGCTCGATTTCAACCTGAAGACTGCCGGCTTTCAAACCATCCAGGCCAGCACAGGGCTCGAAGCATTGCAGAAAGCGCGGCTCGAACTGCCCCAACTCATTATCCTCGATTTAATGTTGCCCGGCATGGATGGGTTATCGGTCTGCAAAACCTTGCGGCAGGATGCTCAAACAAGCAGCATTCCAATCATCATGCTGACAGCGAAAGCAGCGGAAATCGATCGCGTCGTCGGCCTCGAACTGGGCGCGGATGATTACGTCACCAAACCTTTCAGTCCGCGCGAACTCGTGCTGCGAGTCAAAGCGCTGTTGCGCCGCGGGACGGCCACGCCAACCGGCGGTGAAGAAGTCCGGATCGGTTCTTTGCGCCTCGATATTCCGCGTCACCAGGCCACTTTAAAAGGGAAAGCGCTCGATCTCACGCCGACCGAATTCAAATTGATCACCGTATTGGCGCAACGCCGCGGGCGGGTGCAAACGCGAGAACAATTGCTTCGTGACGTTTGGGAGTACAACCACCTCGTCGATACGCGAACTGTCGATACGCATATGCGGCGGTTGCGGGAGAAACTCGGACCGGCGGCTGCCTACATCGACACGGTTCGCGGGGTTGGGTACCGGTTTCGTGAAGATTAATTCTCTGTTGCCATGTTCGCCGATTTGATGTGGCCGCCGCTGATTTTCCTCGCGCTGGGCTTGCTGGTGGTGATCGAATTTTGGTGGCATCGCAGGCGTGAACGGGTTCGCCAGGCTCAAGCGCAGCGGGAATTCACCGCCGTCACATTGCGGCAGCATCAGGCAGCTTACGAACAAGCGCGCGCCGAGCAGCAAGCGCTCTTCAATAGCATGGTCGAGGGAGTGCTGCTCCTGGATCCCGCCGGCAAGATCCAAATGATCAATCGGTCGCTTGCCCGATCGTTGAATCTCGAATTGGAACCGATTGGAAAAACCATCGATGAAGCTTTCCATTGGCCGGCCTTGACGGAACTGGCGATTCGCGTCGCCCGCGAAAGGCAGGTTCTGGAGGTGGAACTCGATTTCCCCGGGCTGGACAAGCCTGTCTTCCAAATCAACGGCGCGCTCGTGGAAGGCCCCGCCGGAGCCAATCGAGGCACCATTCTGGTCTTTCATGAAATCACCCGGTTAAAGCAGCTCGAAAACACGCGCCAGGAATTTGTCGCCAATGTCAGCCACGAATTGCGCACTCCCCTCTCCTTGATTAAAGGGTTCGCCGAAACCTTGCTCGACAGCCCGAAAAATGATCCCGCCCTCACGACGCGATTCCTCCAAAAGATTTCCCGGCACGCCGACCGGTTGGCATACCTGATCGAAGATCTGCTGACCATTTCCAAACTCGAAAGCAGTCAAACCGTGCTCAATTTTCAACCGGTCCTTTTGCGCGAGGTGGCCACGCGCGTCGCGGAAGATTTGCAGGCGCTGGCGGCGGAGAAAAAGGTCACGCTGGAAAATCTTTTGCCCGACAATCTGATGGTGCGGGGCGATTCCGATCGGCTGCAGCAGGTGATTTTCAACCTGGTCGAAAACGCCATTAAGTACGGCCGATCCCCGGGACGAGTCACCCTTGGGGCGGCATTGATTTCGGAGCAGCGGGTGGAAGTCTGGGTTCAAGACGACGGCCCGGGCATTCCTCCGGAAGCGCAGGAACGCGTCTTTGAAAGATTTTATCGCGTGGACAAGGCGCGTTCGCGTGAAACCGGCGGCACCGGCTTGGGCCTGGCCATCGTCAAGCACATCGTGCAGGCGCACGGCGGACAAGTGCGGGTCGAGAGCGAGTTGAACAAAGGGTCGAGGTTTATTGTGATGTTGCCTTGCGTTTTGCCTTTGGAAACCACGCCCGCGCAGGCGTGACGCCGGCGAGGGCTCGAGCTATTTCAACAAAGCGCCGTAGCGTAAACCGCGCGTGCTCACCCGCACCGAAGTAAAACCCAAAGCCACCATCAGGATTTCGTAAATCGCCGCCCCCATCAAAATGACATCGGCGCGCTTGGGCGGCAGTCCGACGATCTGTTTGCGTTCATCGAGCGGCACGTTCCAGAGCCGCTCCCGTTGCCCGCGGATCTCTTCCAGAGCCAGCGTTTCGCCTTCGATGAGTTCGCGCACAAATTTGGGCAGTGCTAATTTCAGCCGTGCCAAAATGGTGATCGCGCCCCCAGTACCCACGAGTTGAACGGGGCGTCCGGCATAATTCCGCAATCCGGCCTCGAGGGCCGGAGCAATCAATGTCGTGACCTGCTCCTGAATCCGCGCGCGGCAACGTTGCCAATCCAGCGCCGTGGGGGGATCTGCCGGTTGCAATTGTTCGAGCAAACGCACCGAGCCCAATGGGTAACTCTCGCGAAAGACTTTGTCCACTCCTTCGCCCAGGATGAATTCCGAACTGCCGCCGCCCACATCCAGGATCAGCAATGGTTTCCCCAGAAAAACCGGATCACTCGTCACACCGCGGAATGCGTAATCGGCCTCCTGCGCGCCCGACAGAACCTCGACTTGCAAGCCCGATGTCCTTTCAATCCCGCTGAGGAGCTCCTGTTGATTCCGCGCATCGCGCGCGGCGCTCGTCGCCAAAACGCGAATCGAGGAGACATTCCATTCCGCCGCGCGGGTTGCAAAATCCGCGACGGCCCGAGCCGTTTGGGCGATCGCTTCCGGCAGCAACACATGCGTCTCGTAAAAGCCACGCCCCAGCCGCGTTTGTTCGCTCTTTTCATCCAGCGGAATCAACTCGCCCCCTGGCGTCAGTTCTGCCACGAGCAATTTCACCGAATTCGTCCCCACATCGATGACGGCGCGTCGCTCGGAAGACATAAGCAGTGCGTCAGCTCCGCAACGGCTGGGCCGGCAACGTCTCCGGCAGATCGGCCAGGCCTCGTTCCGCCAAATGTCGCAACGTCCAATCGTATTCGCTGACGAGCTGGTCAACGACATTTCGATTTTTCATTTCCGGCGGCAAAACTTCCCAGGTGTAAGTCTCCATTTCGAGATGCGAACAGAGCCGAGGATTCGCCTGCAAATGGTCCATCACTCCTAAAATGTGATCGGCAGTCGTGTCAAAGAGCGCCGTGGGCCGGCAATGCAATGGAACGTGAAAATGGATCCGCCACTCTTCCCTTTCGGCACTGGGTTCCCCGGAATCGGAGGCCTTGGGCGCCGGTGCAGCCAGGGCCAGATCAAGATCTTTGTAGCGTGTGATGGTGCCGTCGGATTTCCGCGCGATGACCTGATGAAAATAGACCGGATCAAGAAAGGACTTGAGGGCGGCGCGGACGCCGGGCGTGGGGATGACTTTCAAAGCGGAACTGAAATGCAATTTGCTGACGCGAATCTGGTGATCGGAAAATTTCCGGAGCACATCAGCCGGCTCTTCGAATTCGACCGCCAGATGGCAATTGTCGTAATTGACGCCGAGATGGGAGTTGAGGCGCTCATCCCGTGGATGGTCATCGCGCAACCGGTCAAAGAAGCGGACAGTTTCATCGCTCGTTTCGAGGTAGCACAATGGTTCAGGTTCTAATCCAAGATGGAGGGATCGGCCGGAGCGCTCGCACAACCCCGCAATGTGTTCCACACAGCGCCAGAGTTGCCCGCGCATGGCGCGCTCTTGCGCCTCTGAATGAATGAAATCTTTGAACGAGCATGGAACCGTGCTGACGCTTCCTTCCACATCCGGAGGCGCCAGTTGCGAGAGCAAATCAAAAAGGCGGTTGGTATACTCGAGCCGTTCGCGGGTCGTCCAATCCGGTTGATAAACATGCTCCTTGACCCGCGTGCCGTGAAATGGACCGTAGGGAAATCCGTTGATCGTGAAAACGTAGCAATTTTGGCGGTCGAGCCAGCGTTGAAATTGCAGCAGCGTTTGCCGATCGGACAATTCGCATGCCGCCTGATGACTGAGCCGCAGCCCAATGGCATAAGGATCAGCGGGCGAGACCCGATCGCGCACGGCCAGAGTATGGCGTTCCAGCGCGGCGAGCGTTTCCGTCCAGGTCTCGCCGCGATGGATGTTGGTGCAATAGGCCAGATGCAACCCGTGCTTCAATCTCATGCGCCTGAAAAACTCCCGGCTCCGCGCGCGGAAGTCAATGAGATCGTTCCGTGGAGTGGCTTCCGCGTTTTGGGCGATGGAGGCGCGCTGCAGAAAATGTTGTGCGCGCCTG